>JAJYGS010000070.1 GCA_021785055.1 Nitrospirota bacterium
CACCGTCTCGCAGGCCTTTATCGCCGCGTCCATGACGCCGGTATGCCCGACCATGTCGGGGTTGGCGAAGTTCATTATGACGACGCCGTATTTACCGGATTCGATGCGTTTTATCACCTCGTCCGTCACCGCAAGCGCGCTCATCTGGGGCTTTAAGTCGTATGTCGCCACATCGCGCGGCGAGGGAATGAGGCAGCGGTCTTCGTTCGCAAAAGGCGTCTCCACTCCGCCGTTGAAGAAGAAGGTCACGTGCGCATATTTCTCCGTCTCGGCGATGCGGAGCTGTGTCATGCCGTTGTCGGCTATCACCTCGCCGAAGATGTTGCCGAGGCTTTCCGGCGGAAACGCGACGGGGAGATTAAAAGTTTTGTCGTATTCCGTCATGCAGACGAACGAGGACAGCTTCGGGCGCCGTCTTCTCTCGAAGCCGTCGAAATTATCCAGCGCCAGCGCGCGTGTAATCTCCCGCGTCCTGTCCGTGCGGAAGTTGAAGAATATCACGCTGTCGTTATCCTTCATCAATCCTGCGGGCGCGCCGTTATCCCCGGCTATCACCGTGGGGACGATGAATTCGTCCGGCCGGCCATTATTATACGACTGCTTTATCGCGTCTTCCGCGGACGCGGCCTTCTCGCCTTCGCCCAGGACAATCGCGTCGTAGGCCTTTTCGATCCTGTCCCATCGGTTGTCCCGGTCCATCGCGTAATACCTGCCGGAGACCGTCCCGACGCGGGCGATTTCGCCCATGCCGTTTTCATCTATGAACCGGGTAAGCTTTTCCATATAGCCGAAGCCGCTCTGCGGCGGGGTGTCGCGCCCGTCCATGAACGCATGGGCGACGATATTCCGGACGCCCCTTTCGGCGGCCAATTTCATAAGCGCATGGAGGTGCGCCTGGTCGCTGTGCACGCCGCCGTCGGAGAGAAGACCCATGAAGTGCAGGGATGAACCGTGTTTTACGGCCTCCTCAATCGCGCCGAGTATTACCGGATTTTTCTGCATCTCGCCCGTCTTTATGGCGAGGTTTATCCTGGTGTAGTCCTGATATACCACCCTGCCCGCGCCGATGTTCAAGTGCCCCACTTCGGAGTTTCCCATCTGGCCTTCGGGCAAACCCACGTCCTCTCCGGACGCGGCAAGTGCGGTATTCGGATATTTTTCGAGCAGGGAGTTGTAGAAGGGCAGTCTCGCCTGGGCCTTGGCGGAATATGCGGGGTCTTCCTCGACGCCCCAGCCGTCTATGATTATCAGGATTACTGGGCGATAGGCCATGAGGTAATATACCCCCTTGTGCGTATAGTTTCCGTGTCGATTATTATGCGGGTTATCGGGCGGCAGGCCATAGGCCCCTTTTCAGCAATACTTGTCCAGGTCTATGGAATAGGTGTTCCATTTGCCGCAGCGCGGGCACCTGCCGGACCACTCCGTAGAGAAGTGGTCGCAGTTATTGCAGCGATAAGGCACCACGGGCTTGTCTCCGTATGCCAGGGCCTTTTTGAATTCAGCCGCGGCGGGCTGATACGAGCCCCTGCGGAGATAGAGGTTGCCGAGGAGCTTGTGCAGGTCTACAAGCCGCCTGGTGGAGCTGTCTATTGCCGAGAGCGTGTTGAAGGCGTCGTCAATCATCTCAAGGCGGTAGTAGAGCTTGCCGAGGAAGAAATTGAGCGAGACGTCCTTCGGGTTTTTAGCGAGGGCGGATTTATAGAAATTTATTATCTTCGGGGGGGTGCCGAGCTTTAAGTAGAGGTCCTCAAGACGATGCAGCAGGGTAACAGAGCCTGTAGTCCTGTACGCCTCTTCCCACAGCGACGCAGCCTCGGAGCTACGGTTCTCTTCTATGTATACCTCTCCAAGCCCCAGGTATGCGGGCACGAAATCCTTTTCCGTCTTCAGGATGTTCTTGAATGCGCGCTTCGCCTTTTCGAGGTTCCCTCCTTCGAGAAGAATCCTGCCGGTCTCATACCGAAGCCCAACCAGGCGCCCATGCTCCGCCTCGCGCTCTTTGGGCGGCAGGGTCAGCTTCAATATCCTCTCCTGCGTCTCTTCGGCCTTCTCGAAACTGCCGCCGGACTGGTGGATGTCGCGTATACGGGTAAGCGCGCGCAGGTTCCCCTCGTCTTTTTCTAGTATGTCCTCAAGCGTCCGGAGTGCGTCCTCCGTCCGGCGGGCGTCCTCGTAGTCGAGCGCCAGGGCGAACAGCGCCTCGATATTGCCTTCGTCGGCTTTTTGGGCAAGGGAATGGAACCTTATCGCCTCCAGGTAATCGCCCTCCTTGTGTCTTATGGAACCGAGCCTTAAGAGCGCGTCGGCGTGGTCCGGCTTTAAAGCCAGGACGTTGTCGAAATACTTGGCGGCAAGGTCTGCCCTGCGGGATAGCAGCGCGTTCAGTCCCTTGGAATACAGCACCTGCACCCGCGAGTCCCGCTGGCGGTCGCGGCTGACCTTCCATTTTTTGAAGAACTCCCCGGTCGCCTTTATGTAAGTGCCTATCAGCACGACGAGCGCGCCGAATATCGCGGAGCCGAGCATCAGGGCCATCTTGGAAGGCTCGAAGAGCACGTTTCCGGGGAGGTTGATGCTCACGTCTCCGGGGTTTAGGTAATCCACCCAGACGATGAACGCCGCGAAGGTTATAAGGAGTACTATTGCGCGAATGATCATATTTTAATAATGATAAGTCCGTCCCTGGATTATCGTAAGCGCCCGGTATATCTGCTCCAGCAGTATAAGCCGCGCCATCTCGTGCGTGAAGGTTAGCCTTGAGAGCGAAAACTGCCAGTCCGCCCTCGCCAGCACTTCCCCTGAAAGTCCGAACGGCCCGCCGACCGCGAAAACCATATTGCGCCCCTGTTCCATCAGGGGGGCGAGCTTCCCGGCGAATTCTACCGAACCGGGGTTATCCCCCCGCTCGTGCAGGGCGATTAAATAATCGTGCGGCGCGACCCTTTCCAGTATAGCCGCCCCTTCCTCCCTTACCGCATCCGGGCCGGTCTTGCGGGAACCTTTTATCTCCCGTATCTCAAGTTTGGCCTGCCGCCTGAGCAGCCCCAGGTATTTCCCGATGCCGTCGGCTATGAACCCTTCCTTCGTCCTGCCGACGAATACCAGGAGCATAGGCATCAGGCGGCTTCAGGCGGAATATCGAGCCTCGGCGCGTCGCCCCAGAGGCCGTCCAGGTCGTAGAACTCGCGGGTCTCCTGCTCGAAGATGTGGACTATTATGTCCCCGTAGTCCATCAGCACCCATCTGCACTCAGGAAAACCCTCCACGCGGAGATAATACTCCCGCTTGCGGGAGAGACTGAAGTCTATCTCCTCCGCTATCGCCTTCACCTGCCTGGATGTATTGCCGGAGCATATGATGAAATAATCGGCGAGCGTGGTTATCTCCCTGACGTCGAGCGCCAGGAGGTTTTCCGCTTTTTTTTCAAGGGCGGCCCATGCTGCCAGTACCGCCTTTTCCTTAGAGTCCAGACCCCTGAGCTTCGCTTTTGAGTATCCCGTGGCTTGTCCGAATTGTTATTTGTTGTTGATAAGTTAGACGTATAACCTGTTTTGAATTATATACGACTCCACCCTCTCAGGCAAGAGGTATTTGACACTCCTCCTCATATGGAGCCTTTTCCTTATGTCCGTCGACGAGACGTCCATCCGCACGGTCGAAACGAGCCAGAGGTCTCTTCCGGAGACCATCTCCATCTTGCCCATGCTCCGCACCTTCTGGTCCAGGGCGTCGAGAGTCGCCACGTCCACCTCGTGGACATAGCGGAACTTGGCGAGTTTCTTGTAATCCGCGCCCGGACGGAACGAGACGACAAAATCGCAGAGCGTAATCAGCCTGTTCACGGCATGCCAGGAGCCGATCTCCAGGAAGCTGTCCATGCCCGCAATGAAAAAAAGCTTCGCGCTTTCCCCGTAATGTTCCTGCATCATCTCTATCGTCCTGACGGAGTAAGACGGCCTCGGCAGGGTAAGTTCCGCGTCCGAGACCTTGAAGTGCGGGTTGTCCTCGCAGGCTATCCTCACCATGCTCAGACGGTGCTCCGGGGTTATGCCCTGCTCCACCTCCTTGTGCGGCGGCATGGCCGAAGGGACGAAGACGACTTCCTTCAGCCCCATAGCCTCCCGGCACTGCTCCGCGACGTCTAAGTGCGCGATGTGAATCGGATTGAAGGTCCCGCCGAAGATGCCGATTTTCATTCGCGTATCTGTCCCGAACCCATGACGATGAACCTCTGCGTCGTAAGCTCCTCCAGGCCCATCGGGCCACGGGCGTGGATGCGCGTGGTGCTGATGCCTATCTCCGCGCCAAGGCCGAACTGCCCGCCGTCGTTGAGCCTCGTCGAGGCGTTCACGAACACCGCCGATGCGTCCACTTCCCGGAGGAACCTCTGCGCGTTGGTGTAGTTCTCCGTGACAATCGCCTCGGAGTGCCGGGAGCCGTATTTCCCTATGTGCTCCATCGCCTCGTCCATGCTCTCTACGATCTTGAGGTTCAGGACGAGGTCGTTGTATTCCTTGTACCAGTCCTCCTCTTTCGCGGCCACGAGGCCCTTCACGAGCTTGCGGGCCTTGGCGTCGGCGATTATCTTCACCTTCGCGGCCTTGAGGTCTTTGGTTATCCAGGGAAGGAATTCTTCCGCGATTGCCGAATGCACGAGCATCGCCTCCATCGCGTTGCACGTGCCGGGGCGCTGGACCTTCGCGTTCATGCAGATGTCGTGCGCCATGTCGAGGTTTGCGAACTCGTCCACGTATGTATGGCAGACGCCCTTGTCGTGCTTTATGACGGGTATGCGGGAGTTCTCCGTAACCATCGTTATCAGGCCCTCGCCGCCTCTGGGGATGACGAGGTCGATGTACTTGTCCTGTTTCAGCATCTCAAGCACGGCCTGTCTGTCGGTCATCTCGATAAAACTTATGGCCTCTTTGGGGATGCCGGCGTCTTTGAGGGAGTCCTGGAGGATTTTCACAATCGCCGTGTTCGAGTTTATCGCCTCGGAGCCGCCCCGGAGTATCACGCCGTTCCCGGACTTCAGGCACAGAGCGGCGGAGTCCGCAGTTACGTTCGGGCGGGATTCGTAGACGATGCCGATAAGACCGATGGGCACCCGTAGCCGCCCGACTTCCATACCGTTCGGGCGCTTCCACACCCTGGTAATCTCGCCCACCGGGTCGGGCAGAGCGGCAATCTCCCGAAGCCCGTTCGCCATCGCCTCTATGCGCGAAGGGTTCAGCGTCAGCCTGTCGAGCATCGCTTTGGACAGCCCATTCTTCTCGCCCTCGGTGATGTCCTTGTAGTTCTCTTTTACCAGATGCGCCGCCGCGGAAGCGAGCCTCTCCGCCATCAAGATGAGCGCCTTGTTCTTCGCCTTCGTCGGCGTAGTGGCGAGCCTCTTCGAGGCATCCTTGGCCTTTAAAGCGGTCTTCGATACGTAGGTTTTTATGTCCATGGGTTCCTTTCTTTACGCCACTTTCTTCCCGGTCTCGATGATGTGCCCGTAAAAGTTGGTAGGACGGGCTTCTCTTAATTTACTCGCCGGATAGATATGCACCTCAAGATACGGACTGACATCCTTTATCCTGGCAGCGAGCCTGATTCTGCGGTCAAGCGGCCAGCCTTCGACACTGCGGGAAAAAACCGCGAGGTCTATATCGCTGTGCTCATGGGCGGCTCCGACGGCATAAGAACCGAAAAGAAACACCCTTTCAATATCAATTTCTTTCGAGAGCGCTTTTACGGCATTTCTTATTATTCCAATTACTTCAGCTTCGGTTTTAACCATTCCAGAATTTCCTCTGCTTCTTTTAAATTAAGATTGGGCAACTTCGCCGTTAATTTCCTTCATCAGCATTTCTATCTCTTCAGGGTATCTTGATTCTATATAGTAGCCGTTGAGAACCCGTAAAATCTCAAGCTGTTTCGTTTCGGGCTTGATTTTCGCCATGATTAAAAGCCGCTCAAGGTCATGTACTTTCGGAGGCATATTACCGGTTTCCTGTTGTACCAGACCCTTCAGCATCTTCTCGACCGCCTGCTGGCACATGAAAAGGACATACAGGTATCGTCCGCTTCTATACATTGCCTCAGCGGTCGCAATATCATAGGCGGAAATGTCAAACCAGTTTTTTACGTCTTTGTCCATTATTTTCCCCGTATCTTAATTTTTTACTATCAATCGGGCCTCAAGTCAAGATAAAACAAATAATTCATATATTTACCGTTATGATGCCGAACGCCACCATCGCCATCCCGACGATAACCTTCGCGTTTATCGGCTCGCCCAATACCAGCCAGCCGGTAAGGACGCCGAGAATCGGCAGCGTAAAACCGAACACCGAGACACGGCCCACTTCGCCGAGCTTCAGTGCCTTATACCAGGCGAGAAACGGTATCATCGTAGCAAATACAATGAGATAGCCAAGCGCAGCCCACCCAAAAGGCCGTACCCCGGCCATGAATTTCCCTTCAAATCTGAACCCCAGGGCTATCAACGGGGCGCCTCCCATGACCATCTGCATGCCCGTAACCGTAAGCGTGTCCCGGCGTGCCATTATCTTTTTCGCGGCGATATTCGAGCCTGCCCAGGTAACGGCTGAGAGGACAAGGAGCAGCACCCCAAGCCCGTAGCGGCCATGCAGGGCCTCGTGTTTCCAGGAGGTTATAAGTATGCCGCCGAAACCTACGAGGACGCCCGCGACGCGGGGGACGGTAAGGCGCGATGCATCAAAAAAAAGGGGCGCGGCGAGTATTACGAAAAACGGCGCGGTGTTTATGAATATCGCCGAGACCGAGGCGTTTGTATACGCCTCCCCCATGAAAAACAGGGCGTTTTGAACCCCTGTCTGAAAAATGCCGAACAGGGCGATTACCCAGACGTCCCGCCAGCCGAGCTTAAGCCGCCCCATGAACGCCGCTATAACCAGCAGGACGGCCCCGCCCGCGAAGAACCTTA
>JAJYGS010000115.1 GCA_021785055.1 Nitrospirota bacterium
GCTCCTCCGGGAGAGGGGCAGGGGGTGAGGGTTCTTTTGCTCCTTGGGAGAGGGGCAGGGGGTGAGGGTTCTTTTGCTCCTTGGGAGAGGGGCAGGGGGTGAGGGTTCTTTTGCTCCTTGGGAGAGGGGCAGGGGGTGAGGGCTTCCTTATTACCCTCCCCACCCGCGGGGCCGGTCGACCGGCTGCGGGGGATGGTGGCGCAAAGCGCCGGGTGGGGGTTAATGCACGGGCGCAATAAATGGCGCCCCTACATTCCCCTTGCCAAGCCGGTATCCTTGAAGTAAAATACGCGGTAATGAGGAAAATATTCTTTTTATCGTTTCTGTTTTTTATCCTGGCCCTGCCTTCCGCGGGTTTCTGCCAGAACCAGAAGCTCGCGATATTTCCTTTCGAGAACAACGGCCAGGCGAAGGACAGGGGCCTGTCCTCCGGCCTTCCGGTAATGTTCTTCACGAACCTCGCAAAGATGAATAACATCGACATCATGGACCCGCAGAGGGTATCCGAGGCGATATACCGTCTGCCCCTGACAGGCGGCGCGCCGTCGGTGGAAGACTCCCTGAAGGCTGCAAAGAAGCTGGACGCGGCATACGCCGTTACGGGGGATTACGTCATATTCGGCGGGCGCTTCAGGATAGACGTCCGGGTATACGACGTAAAGACCGGCGCTATAAGGTTTATAGACAAGGCCCAGTCAACGGAAGACACCATGTTCGACGACGTGGACAAGCTCTCGGACAAGATAATCGCGGCCCTGGCGGGGGTTCTCCCGCCCGTTCCCGGAGTGATGCGGGTACGGACCGAACCGGAAGGCGCGACGCTTTACGTCGACGGCGACAAGGCCGGGACTACGCCGCTTTCCGTAAAGGACCTCAAGGCCGGGATGCACAGGATAAGGCTTAACCTTTCGGGATACCAGGAATATAAGCAGAAGGTCGAGGTGGAGAAGGGGAAGACGGCGAAGGTCAACGTGAAGCTTGTCCGCCTTTACGGAGGCGTGCGGATATGGTGGAGCCAGCTCCCCAGCAGCGACATCGCCTTCGGCAATCGGACAATCTCCATTGGCCGTTTTCAGAACATATACCTTGCGTCGAAGTTCTGCCGGAACTTCCCGGCGGGCGATTATAAAGTCGCCGTGCGCATGCCGTACAAAGAGGAGTCCTCCTGGAATCCCACGCCGACCTGGAAGACCTATTCCTCGGACGTTGCCATAAGCCCCGGCGAGGTGACGGACATTTTTATAAATAACAACCTTTACTCGCCGGACATCCAGGTGGGCGCATGCGGCGGATGCGCCTCGGGCTGGGATTTTACGACAAAGATGTCGTGGTACGAGATGAAGTGAGATGTTAAAAGTCCTCTCGCTCAGGAACTTCGCCATAATCGACAGGCTGGAAATCTCCCTCTCGGGCGGTCTTACGTGCCTCACGGGCGAGACCGGGGCCGGGAAGTCCATCCTCGCGGACGCCGTCGGCGCGCTCCTCGGCGGGCCGGGCGGCCGGCAGCAGACTGGAAAACCCGGGGCCGAATCTGAACGAAGCGGCGAAGAGTCCGCAGTCGAGGGGATATTCGACGTCTCCGGCATGCCGGAGGTTATGGCGCTGCTTGAGGAAAAGGGGCTTCCGTCCGGGGACGAACTGGCCATAAGGAGGATAATATCCCCCAGGGGCCGCGCATACGTGAACGGCTCGCTCGCAAGCGTCTCCACGCTCCAGGAAATAGGCGAGCGCCTGGCGGACATACACGGCCAGCACGACCACCAGTCTCTCCTCAAGGCGGACAGGCAGCTTAAGCTCCTCGACGACTTCTGCACGGCGTCGGGGCTTTATTCGGCCTATATCGACAAATACCGGGAGCTTGCGGAACTGAAAAATAATTTGAGCGGCCTCGAAGCCGGAAGGCTGGAGCGCGGGCAGAGGCTCGACATGCTCCTGTTCCAGAGAGACGAAATCGACAAGGCTGCGCTTTCGGCCTCCGAAGAGGACGAGCTTAAATCCGAACGCACGAGACTTATGCACGCGGACAGGCTCCGGGCGCTCTCCGGCGACGTCCTTGTATGGCTGAAGGACTCGGAATCCCCGGCGCTGGCTGCGGTGGGCGAGGCCAAAAAGGCGCTCCGGGAGATGCACGGTCTTGCCGGTTCCCTGGAGGAGACGCTGAAGCTCATAGAAGGCGCGGAGGTGTCCGTCAGTGAGGCATGTTCCGCAGTGAGGGATTTCGAGCGTACGCTCGAAGCGGACCCGGAGAGGCTTTCCGTCGTCGAGGAGAGGCTCGACGTTATATCCAGGCTGAAAAAAAAATATGGCGAAACCATCGAAGATGTCCTCGCATACCGGGAGGGCATCGAGGAGGAACTTCGGGTCTTGAGCGGCAGGGAGGAAGACCTTGGGAGCCTGAAGGCGAGGATATCCGAGGCCGAGGCCGCCCTGCTGGAACTTGGCCGGAAGCTCTCCGGGAAGCGAAAGGCGGGTGCCGGGGAATTCGGCGAGAGGGTGCGAAGTGAGCTTTCCGAGCTCGGCATGGAGAGGGCGCAGTTCAAGGTTGAGTTCTATCCGCAGGAAAGGCCGTCTCTGCACGGGATGGAAAAGGCGGAGTTCCTGTTCTCGGCAAATCCCGGCGAGGGGGTGAAGCCGCTTGCGAAGATCGCCTCCGGCGGAGAGCTCTCTCGCGTGATGCTCGCGCTCAAGGTAATACTGTCGGACGCGGATAACGTCCCTACGCTGATATTCGACGAGGTGGACGCCGGCATCGGCGGGAAGACCGCCGTCGCCGTCGGCAGGAAGCTTAAGGAGGCGGCCATGAACCGGCAGGTGCTGGCGATAACGCATCTGCCGCAGATTGCGTCCCAGGCCGGGGAGCATTTCGTCGTGGAGAAGAATACGGACGGCAGGAGCACGAAGGTATCCATACGCAGGCTCAGGAAAGACGAGCGCGTGCGTGAGGTGGCCCGGATGCTCGGAGGCGACGAATCGAAGGCGGCTTCGGCCCATGCGGCGGAGCTTGTGAAAAGGGGAGGCGGTGTTGTCTGAGGCTATAGTTGACAGGGAACTTTGCAAGGGCTGCCTTTTGTGCACGGCCATGTGCCCGAAAGGGCTTTTGGAGCGGGGCGGCGAGTACAACGGCTTCGGGTTTTACGCGGTTCTGGCCGTCCGGCAGGAGGAATGCACCGGCTGCGGGATGTGCTCGCTTATCTGCCCCGACGGCGCTATCGAGGTTATAAAGTAATGCCTTCAAGGAAATATTCAAGTCTGCTGGTACTGCTTTTTCTTGCCGTGTTCCTTATGGGTGCAAGGCAGACGATTATGGGCTTTCCGATAGGAAACGTCACGGAAATCGACAGGAAGGCCGGGATCGTGTGCGTGGACATCGGCAAAAAAGACGGCGTCCTGCCGGGCATGACGTTTTTGATAGTCAACGAATCCGGCCAGGAGGTTACGAGGATTACGTCGAAGGAGATGTATTCCGACATGTTCTGGAGCGGGAAGCTCCCGCTTTACGAGCTGAACAAGATAACCGTCGGCATGCAGGCGCGGTGGCTCCTTACGCCGGAGATAGTCGCGCTTAACCGCGCCATGAAGGCGGGTTCAGGCGAGGCGTACAAGGATTTCCTCGCGCGTTTCCCGAAGAGCCGGTTCATCGCCCCGCTCCTTAAGGAGATCCCGGAGAAGAAGCTGAAGGAGATAAACCCGGACTACTACGCCGCGTTCAAGACGTATACGAAGGATTCGTTCAGCGGGATAATAAAAAAATATCCCGGCACCGGGTTTGCCCAGGCCGCCGCCGACGAGATAAAGTCTATAGACGACTACGAGAAGGAGCAGAAGAAAATAGAGGCCGAACGCGCGAAGCAGGCGGCGGCTGCCGAGGCGGAGGAAAAAAGGCAGGAGGCCATCGAGGAGAAAATCAAGGCGCAGCAGCAGATGGCCCAGGAGAAGGAGTATCTTGGGAAACTGCGGAACAATTCAGGCTCCCCGGTACGGTTCGTCTTCAAAAGCCCATGCGAGATACCCGCGACCGTCGTCCCGGCCAATTCCTACATGGACGCAAGGAGCTATCCCGGCAGCTTCGAGTATAATGTCTACAGCGTAGGCGATACGTCCCTGACAAACCAGGCGGCCCCGGCGTGGCCTCAAAACCAGGCCGGACAGCCGGGCATGACGGACCAGTTTGGTCAGCCCGGCCAGGGCAATCAGACAGGCCAGCCGGGATTTCCCGGCGACAATGCGCCGGAGACGCAGCCGGTCGGCGGGACGCAGCCGAGCGGGCCGCAGCCGCTGAAGACCGGGACGGTCGACGTGCAATTCGATTTCTGGGAGGCTGATTATCCATGAGCGTAAAGACCGTCCTGTTAAAGGGCAACGAGGCGCTGGCGGAAGGCTCCATCCAGGCCGGATGCCGGTTCTTTTTCGGCTATCCCATCACCCCGCAGAACGAGATACCGGAGTATATGTCGAGGAGGATGCAGGAGGTGGGCGGGGTGTTCCTGCAATCCGAGAGCGAGCTGGCGGCGATAAACATGGTCTTCGGGGCCTCCGCCTGCGGGGCGAGGGCGATGACGTCTTCTTCCTCGCCGGGCATAAGCCTGAAGCAGGAGGGCATATCCTTCCTCGCGGGCGCGCAGCTCCCGGCGGTTATCGTTAACGTCCAGAGAGGGGGGCCGGGGCTCGGCAATATCTCGGCGTCCCAGGCGGATTACTTCCAGGCCGTGAAGGGCGGCGGGCACGGGGATTACCATATGCTCGTCTATGCCCCTGCGAGCGTGCAGGAGGCCTACGACCTTGCGATAAAGGCGTTCGAGAAGGCGGACGAATACAGAAACCCCGTCATGATACTCGCGGACGGCGTCCTGGGGCAGATGATGGAGCCGGTGAAGCTTGGGGCGCCGAAGCTCAGGAAGTTCGACAAGCCCTGGGCGCTCACCGGGTGCGAAGGGCGGGAGCCGAACGTGGTGAAGTCTCTTTTTATGGGCGACGGCGAGCTTGAGAGGATGAACTACGTCCTGCACAGGAAATACCAGCGCATGAAGAGAGCCGAGACGATAGCCGAGGAATTCATGCTTGACGGCGCGGAACTTGTCGTTACGGCATACGGCACCGCCGCGAGGATAGCGAAGTCCGTGGTAAGGGAGATGAGAAACGCCGGAAAGAAGGTCGGGCTTATCAGACCGGTTACGCTTTTTCCGTTCCCGGAAAAGGCGTACCGGGACGCCGCGCTCTTTGCGAAGAAATTCCTGACAATCGAGATGAACCTGGGGCAGATGGTGGAGGACGTGCGCCTGGCCGTAAACGGGAAGAGGCCGGTCGAGTTCTACGGCAGGCCGGGCGGCGGCGTCCCGACTCCGGGCGAGCTGTACAAGGTTATGGCGAAACACTATCCGGGGCGGGCGACCGCCCGCGGGCGGAAGAAGAATTGAAACTCGGCGAGGCGATGATAAAGGCGGGTCTTATCACCAGCGAAGCGCTCGCGCGCGCGCTGGAGCGCCAGATTATCTTCGGCGGCAGGCTCGGCACGAACTTGGTCGAGATGGGGGCCATATCCGAGGAGAACCTGGCGAAGTTCCTCGGCAGGGTGCTGAACGTGCCGTATGCCGGGCCCGGCCAGTTCGAGAACGTCATGCAGGACGCGATAGACTCCGTAACGGCGGAGCAGGCACGGAAGTATACCATCTTCCCGCTCAGGAAGGAGCGCTCGAAGCTTCACCTCGCAATGAAGGACCCGAACGATTTCGCGGTGGTGGACGAGCTTCGCTTCATGTTCGGGACGGAGATACGTGAATACATCGCCTCGGAGATAAGGATCGTTTACGCCCTTGAGAAATACTACGGCATAAAGCGGGACCTGAGATACGTATCCGTCCTGAACGAAGGCGACGCGTGGAGCGCGAAGCCCAAGCCACAGGAACCGGGCTTCGTCCCGAAACCGTCCGGGACGGAGGAGTCTGCCCCTGCCCCCGAAGAGCCGGGGCCGCCTGAACCTGTGCCGGAGCCGGACGAGCTGCCGGAGTATGATGTGCCTGAACCCGTATGGTCCGGCGTTTCCGCCCCGGCTGTAAAATCCCCGTCGCCTTACGAACTGCTCGCAATGCCTTCGGACAGGGACAGCGTCGCGTCGGCAGTCGTCGCTGCGTCCCTTGAGAAGCTGTCGCGGGCGGCGCTTTTCAAGGTGAAGGACGGGATACTGACCGGCTGGCAGTGCGCGCTTCCCGCGGGCGCGGCGGATATTTCTAAGCTCGGCATGGCCGTTGCCCTTCCGGGCATATTCAGGGATGTCGTGGAAGGGAAATCCTTCTACAAGGGCCCTGTTATGCCCATGCCCCAGAACGAGATACTGCTGAGCGCGCTGAACGACGGTAAAGGCCGGTCCGCCGGCCCGCTGGAGGCCGTGGCATGCCCGCTCGTGATAAGGGGCAAGGTCGTGGCCGTCCTTTACGCGGACAACGGCCCCGGCTCCGAAACCGGCTGCAATATCGATTTTTTCGAGTCCCTCATGGCGAAGGCGTCCATGTCCCTTGAAATACTCATCCTGAAGAACAAGATACTCTCCTGATGGCGCAGAAGCCCGTCTCCCTGCTCCCGGCTGTAACCGGCATGAGGCTCGACGTTTTCCTGGCCGGCTCCGGCCTCGGCCTTACGCGAAGCCATGCCCGGAAACTCATAGACGACGGCCTGGTAGTGATATTGGGAAGGCCCAGGAAGGCCAATTACAGGCTCAGGCCGGGAGACGTAGTAGACGTGACCGTGCCGGAGCCGGAAGAGCCGCAGGTCATCCCGGAGGACATACCGACAGACGTGCTCTACGAGGACGAAGACATACTCGTCGTGAACAAGCCCGCGGGAATGGTCGTGCACCCTGCCGCCGGGAATTACTCCGGGACGCTCGTCAACGCGCTCCTCTTCAGGTATGGCCGTCTTTCCTCCGTGGGAGGGCAGTTC
>JAJYGS010000170.1 GCA_021785055.1 Nitrospirota bacterium
ATAAACTACATAAAACACCATGCCCGCGCCCTGATATTTTCCGCAAGCCCGCCGCCGTCCTCCGTGGCGTCCGTAATCGCCGCGCTTGATATTATAGAAAGCGAGCCGGAGAGGCGCAAGGCGCTTTGGGATAATACCCACAAAATGCAGAAAGGTTTCAAGGAGATGGGTTGCGACATAGGTGTCAGCGAGACGCCCGTCGTGCCGGTCGTCGTGGGCGAGGACATGACGGCGTTCATTATGACCAGGCGGCTCCAGGAAGAGGGCGTGTTCGTAAACCCCGTTGTCAGCCCTGCGACGCCTCCCGGAAGGGCGCTCATCAGGACAAGCTACATGGCCACACATACCTTTGACCAGCTCGACCGCGTGCTCGAAGTCTTCGAGAAGGTGGGCCGGGAGCTTGGTATTCTCCAGCCGAAGCACGTGTAAAACCGGGGCAACGGGCGGAGCTGCATCTCTCTCGCAGTAATCCGTAAAAATGAAATCGAGCCGGACGCCGTTTAAATGAAACATCCTGGCCGCAAGTTATATCACCTGTTTGGCGGCCTGATCATAATCGCCGCATATATTGCGCTCGGACGCGAACGGGGGCTTCCCGCGCTCGCCGCGCTTACGGCCATTGCTACGGCAATCGACATCTCCCGCCTTGTATTTCCGGAATTCAACGACTTCATGTTCCGGCGCCTTGGGGCGTTCATTCGGGAGTCCGAGAAACACACCATCACCGGCACACCCTGGTATCTGATGGGGATGCTGGGATCGTTTTTCCTGTTCAGCCTGCCCGTGGCCGTCTGCGCCATTGTATTCCTTGCCTGCGGAGACGTCAGCGCGACGGTAGTCGGCGAGAGATGTGGGACTATAAAAATATCAGGCGTTAAAAGCCTGCAGGGGACGATAGCGTTTTTTATTGCCGCGCTTGTCTGCGGCTATATTGCCGGGAGTTACTGGCAGGGGCTTCCTGTACGGGTCGTGGCCGCAGGGGCATTTACCGCCGCGGCGGTGGAGGTCCTCCCGCTCAAAATCAACGACAATCTTTCCATACCTGTAATCTCAGGCGCGGTCATGCAGGCGCTGATGAGCCGCATATAATTTATCCGCCGCCCAGACGCAAGCCGGCGCAAGAACAGCCCCGGCGATTACGTCCACGACATAGTGATACCGCAGATACATCGTCGCAAGGACAAGCCCTGATGCAACCGGCAGGGCCGCCCAGAAAAACCATCTCTTATACCGCCAGGCATACATAAGCACTATCAGCACGATTTCCGTATGGCCGGACGGGAATGCGTCCCGGTTTGTCCCTTCAAGGAAATCCAAAGTGGAATTGATCGCCCTTGCAAGACCGTCCCGCATCAGACCGTGAGTGAACTGCCCCGCCAGATAATACCTCGGCCCAAGCGCCGGGACGATTATGTATCCTATGTATGAGGCGAAAAAACCGAATGTGATACCGAAGAGAGAGATGTCGAATTTCTCAGTCTCTCCCCCTGAAAGCAATATCAGGCAAAATATTATTGGTATGAAATAATAGGAGGTATAGCATACTTGTAGGACTGCCGTGAGCGCGGGGCTTATCATCCGGCCAAGCCACGCGCCGGGGACGGGGCCGACGATATACGAATCCATCCGCGCAAGCAGGGCGTCCTTATCCGGCGGATTGATGTATGCTGTCAAATGACCCATGCTGTCGAAGGTGAAGAGAATAACGAACAAGGGCATCAGCAGGTCTATTAATTTTATCAGCGCGCTATGAGGGGTATTTCGGCGCATCCAATCTGTGCAAAGGACGACAACCCCTACGGCGCCGTATCGCAAGGCCAGGATTCCGGCACCCGGTATTCTTTTATAGTTCAGGAGGGTAAGGGCAAGGAGGGACAGCAGGAAGACCGCCGAAAGCTGTGTTACGGGCTTCGCTTTCCTAAAGAAGGGCATCGCTTAGACACCGGCTGAGACAGTAAGGCCGAAGTCCTCGGCGACTTCCTCGACGATGCCGCGGTCTATGTCGTGTCTTTTCGTAAGGAACCCCTCAAGGAGCGTATTGTCACAGATGGTATTTATGAGCCGTGGAATGCCGTTCGAGTATGCATGCACGGCCTCGACCGACGAAGGAGAAAAAATATCCCTCTCGCATCCGGCGATACGCAGCCTGTGCCGGATATATTGCGCGGTCATGTCGCGCGAGAACGATTTCAGGCGGTATTTAACAGCCACCCTCTGCTTCAGAGGCTCGTCCAGGGACAGCACATCGTCGAGTTCCGGCATTCCGAACAAGACAAATGACACGAGCTTTCCGCCGGGCACTTCGAGATTGAGAAGTCCCCTGAACTCCTCCATTATCTCCCGCGAGTTCAGCATCTGCGCCTCGTCTATCAGCACTACCGCCTTTTTGCCGGACTCGTGAATTTCTATAAGTCGGTTATATATCGTGCTCAGGAGATTAACCTTGTCCTCAGGCACATCCTCTACTCCAAGCTGCATTGCGATCTTTTTCAAAAGCCACTCGGTCGTGATGGAGGAATGGATTATCACGAGCAGGGCGGACTCGTGCTCTACGTCGTCGAGTTCGTCGAGCATCCTCCTGGCAAGGGTGGTCTTGCCGGTGCCGATACCGCCTACAAGCACGGCGAGGCCCTTCATCGTGCTTACGGCGTATTTCAGCCGCAGAAGCGCTTCGGCATGTTGCTCGCTGTTGTAATAGAACCTGTTGTCGATGGAGTTGGTAAAGGGCTGTTCCTTCAGGCCGTAATACTCCAGGTAGTCCATCATGCTCTCCGTTGGTTATAGATAAGACACCTTGCTCTTCTTGGGCGCTTTATCCTCTGTTTTTTTCTTGTCCGATGGCGGCGGCATGGTTTCGGGTCCTAAAAGCGCCTTGTTCAATCGCTGAAGCCTGTCTTTTATATCTCTGAAGCCGCTGTTTTCCGATGAAATTTCGCGTGAGATGGACTGGGCGGTGGTAATGTCTCCCTTGAGCTCGTACGCGGTAGCAAGGTCGTATTTCAATCCAAGGTATTCGTCTCTTTCGTGGCCGGCGACATTAAGCCCGTCCTTGAAAAATTTTATCGCGGAATCGTAATCGCCCTTTTCTATGTTACAAAGCCCGATCATGCTCGCGCAGTCAAGGTTTCTGGCCGGGTCGTGCGACGCCAGCTCGAACTCTCCAAGAGCCTCGTCGAGCATACCCATTTCCTTGTAGGCAATGCCGAGGTTATAGTGTGTCTCGTAGTCCTCGTTATTAAGCTGCTCCTCGACACCTTTCTTGAACTCCTGAAACACATCGACCAGCAGCTTGTCTTCAAATATGTCGGCAGGCTTATCTGTAATGGACTGCGCCTCGGTCTCCTTGTCGAGTTCCTCGCGCAGTTCGGCGCCAAGGTCGAAGAAGTCGTCATCCGTTGCCTTATCGTGTATTTTAAATACCGGGGTAACCTTGGAGAAATCCTCCTGGTCGGGTGTCTTTGCAGGCGGCTCGCTGATTGCCGTATCGGAAGTCGCATCGGAAGAAGGCTCGTCCCAGGTCTGGAACGCATCCTCCAGCTCGCTGTCGAGGGAACCGAAAGCCGCATCTTCTTCGCTTACCTCCGCCGGGACTTCCGGGTTATTTCCCGCATAAAATTCCGGCTCGGAATACTCCGGTTTATCGGAAATAAACCCTATCCCGGTTTCAGGCTCAGTCTCCGGTCCAGCCTCGACCTGATACGGCCCGGCTTCTTCCGGGGGGGACGCTATATCGTTCTCCGGTTCCTTCGGAGGCAGGGCCTTGAGCGCATCGAGCTTTGCGCGGATTTCATCGTCAGCGGGATTTATCGAAATCAGCCGCTCGTAAATATCTATCGCTTCCAGCACAAGCCCCTGTTGAGCGTAAAAATCCGCCTCCGCGCGCTCTTCCAGGTAATGCACGGAACCGGGTTCCATCGAATGTGCATCGAATTCGTCGAAATCGATACTGACAGGGTGCTCCTCTATTCCCGTAAAGGAGACTTTTTCCGCCGGATATTCATCTGCCTTGGAAATTTCGGACTCCGAAACGGCATTGTCTTCCTCCGGCGGCATTACGATTTCCGGAAGTCCAATCATCTCGTGAAGGCCGTCCTGTTCTTGTTCCTGCATCGCCGGAAGCGTATCTGGAACAGAGAGGGCGAGGAGAGGATTGCCGGGGTCGAGACGCCGCGCCTTTTCAAGCACCTCTTCGGCCATATTATTCATGCCCATTGAATTATAAATCCCGGCGAGTTCGACCGATGCGTCTATAAAGCCGTCGAGATCGCCCTGGGACTTGTAAAGTTCCAGGTATCTTATTTTTATCTCAGGGTTATCAGGATGTATTTCGGAAAGCGCGCCCAGGACATCGGTAATCTTTTCCGTTATCCCGTATCTCAGGAGCGTGTCTACTTCGGAAAGCCGCTCCTCAAAGCTTTTTCCCGGCACAGCAGGCGCGTATTCAATATCCGGAATACCGTCTCCGGGATCGCTTTGTATCCCAGCCCCGTCCGTCGCCGAGCTCTCATCGAGTCCCTTGTCTACGGCGAATATGTCTATGCCCTCAAGCTCGTTGCCTTCATGAAAACTTTTCGGTCCAATCTCCTGCGGATATTCAGACCGCTCCCCACCGGTCTCCATCTGCGGGAGTTCTCCAAAATCTTCAGGCAGATCCGGCAGAGAAGCTTCCGCCGGCGCCTCCTCCTCTTCAATCGGGGCGGGAATAGTTTCGCGCGCTGCTCCCAAAGACGGCTGGCTATCGGCATCCAATGAAATTTCTTCAGTCCCGGAGGAATCATCGACTGCGATTTCTTCAGGCGCGGCAGGGTTATCTTCCGGAATCTCTTCTTCGGGGGGAGTTGTTTCAATGGGGGAGGAATCCAGGGAGATTTCTTCAGCCGATATTTTATTGTCAGGAATCTCGGCGGCGGGCGGTGCAGGCGGCTGAGGCTCGGTCTCCTTCATCGTTTGGCCTTTCGCCTCACTCCTTACGGATTCGGCCTCCTCAGACTTGCCCTGCTTTTCCAGGACATCGGCCAGGAGATTCAAGGCCTCCATGCTGTCCTTCTTATGGCCAAGGAATTCCCGGATGAACTTTTCGGCCTGGGCAAACTCGCTTTTTGAGATATGCAAATCAGTGAGCGCCCTGTATTCGTTCCAGGCGGACGTAAAATCGCCGGTCTTTATGTCGATGTCTATAAGCTGGAGCCGGTAGTTTGCGTTCTCGGTGCCTTTTTCCAGCAGGCCCCTGTATATCGCAGCCGATTCTTCATATCTGCCGGAACGCAGATACGCATCCGCAAGCGGCGCCAATATCCGAACGTCGTTCGGGTCCAACTTGTTTGCCGTTTCTAGCTTGGCCGTCGCCTCGCGAAGTCTGTTGTCCTTCATGTCGAGCAGCGCTGATACGCGGATAAACTCGAATCTTTCGGACGCCTTTTTCTCCACCTTTCCCAGGAAATCCCTTACTCCGGCACTGTCGCCCTGCCCGAGCTTCTTCTCCGCAAGCTCGATGCACTTGTTTATCCCTTCCTTCTCGAACCCTTCGCTGAGATACAACTCCGCCAGTTTCTGGGCAAGGGAGAAGTTATCGGGGTTAAGGTCGCAAAGCGTCTTGTATATGTCGATCGCCTTGCCCTTCTGCCCTTGCCTGGTAAAATAAGACGCCGCCGCCAGGTAGCTCTCGTTTGCGTTTCCAATCATGCCGCGTTCGGCGTTCAGCTTGCCCATCAGTATGAAGACGTCTACCTGTTCCGGCTTTATGTTCAGGACTTTCTTGTAGAGGGCTATTGCCTTGAGGGTAAAACCTGTCTTGTTGAATATTTCTGCGGCTCTTTTGAAGGACTCTATCGCTTTCTCGGTGTCGTTCCTCTTAAGGCAGAGGTCTCCTATGGTATTGAAGGTATTGGCGTCGTTAGGGGATGCCGCGACAATCTTCTCATACTCGAGTATCGCCTTGTCCCACTGGGACTTGGCGATAAACTTCTGAACGTCTTTTAATACTTTACTCTTGTTTATCACGTAAACCTCTGATTGAGGGCACAAAACCCCATATAAATTTAACATAGCCGGGTTCCCGCTGTCAAGGGAGAAATGGTATCAGAAAATCCTGTAACTTCTTGAAAATAAAGCTACAAAATTGTTGCGCCATATAGTTTACATCCGAGGCCCGTTGTGATATAAATATTCAAAACCCCGGCTCAGGAGAGAATCGCTTTGAGAAAACATATTTTCAGCCTTATCGCCCTTGTACTGGCTATTATTACCTCGAAATCCGCCATTGCCGCTTCCCATGAGGAATGGGCCGGGATATTTCTCGGAAAGCAGAAAATCGGTTATGAGCATATCGCGGTAGAGAGGATTCCGGGCGGGTTCAATATTGCCGATGATATGGCGGCGAGCATCTCCGTGCTTGGGACGGTGCAGGAACTAAATACAAAGACCTCTTCGGTGACCGACGGCTCATACAGGCTCAAAAGCTTTGATTTTTCCATGCGTTCCGGATTTGCGGACTCAGAGATTTCCGGGAGAGTCGATGGTAATATGCTCCGTCTTAAAACAGGGCCGGAGCCCTCCGGCACAAAAAACATAAAGATAGACGAGGCGCCTTTTCTCGCCTCAGGCGCGGACCTTTATCTCCAGGGCCGGAAGCTTAAGACTGGAGATTCCTTCGACCTTACGCTTTTCGACCCGGCTTCTCTCTCGCTTGACAGGATGAATGTGAACGTTAAGTCGTTGGAGCAGATGAAGGCGGGCGACGCACTCGTCCCGGTGTACCGCCTGGATGAGAATTATGCCGGAATAGAAGGAACCGACTGGATAAGCCCGGAACTTGGCACCGTTAAATCCTCCGGGCCTATGGGCTTCACATACCTCAGGGAAACCAGGGCGCAGGCGGTTGATTTGAAGAGCTCCGCGCCCCCGGACATCACGG
>JAJYGS010000068.1 GCA_021785055.1 Nitrospirota bacterium
AAGGTAGTCAAGGAATTCCGAAAGATAATCAGCCATCTTCCTCCAGTCTCGATTTCCAGTACTCGATGTCCTCAAGCGCCCTCGCGGCCAGAAGCTCGCGCCGTTCATCCTTTTTCCGCACCTTCCTGTTCAGCGGCGGGAACAGCGAGAATATAACGTTCGTCGGCTGGAAGCGGGCCGGATCGGTCTTCGTCAGGTGAGTAACGAGCGCGCCGTGCGCCGTAGTATCCGGCGGCGCAAGCGGCGGAAGACCCTTTATCCGACGCGCCGCATTGATTCCAGCAAGTATCCCCATTGCCGACGATTCCACATATCCTTCGACCCCCGACACCTGCCCTGCAACGAAAAGCCCGCGCCTGCCTTTCATCTCCAGTGTGGGTTCAATGAACAGAGGCCCGTTTATAAAAGTGTTACGATGCAGGCTCCCGTATCTTAGAAATTTCGCGTCCCCAAGCCCCGGAATCATGCGGAAAACGCGCCCCTGCTCCGGCCATTTGAGCCTCGTCTGGAACCCGACGATATTATACGCCGTCCCCTCGGAATCTTCCTGCCTGAGCTGGACCACCGCATAAGGCCGCGCGCCCGTCTTTGGGTCTATTATCCCCACGGGCTTCATGGGGCCGTGCGTGAGCGTCTCGCGTCCGCGCTCCGCCATCGTCTCGATGGGCATGCAGCCCTCGAAGCAACGCATGCTCTCGAACCGGCGCACTGGAACCTCTTCCGCGCCCGTCAGGGCGTCGTAGAAGGCGTCGTATTCTTCCTTCGTCATCGGGCAGTTGACGTAATCGTCCCCGCCCTTGCCGTAGCGCGAAGCGCGGAAGGCAATACCCATGTCCACGGAATCCGCATCGATTATCGGCGCGATTGCGTCGTAGAAATGCAGGTGTTCCGCCCCTGTGAGGGCGCCGATTGCGCCTGCCATTTTATCCGAAGTGAGCGGCCCGGTGGCGATTACCGCGACAGGCTCCGGTATATGCGTTATCTCTTCGCGGATTACTTCTATATCCGGATGGGCTTCAATCGCGCCGGTTATATATCCGGCGAAGGTCTCCCTGTCAACGGCGAGGGCGCTCCCGGCGGGGACTGCGGTCTTGTCCGCCGCCTCCATCACGAGCGACCCCATCCGCCGCATCTCCTCCTTCAGGAGGCCGACGGCGTTATGCAAATCCGCCGAGCGAAGCGAATTGGAGCATACCAGCTCGGCCAAAAGCCCGGTCTTGTGCGCCGGGGTCATTTTATCAGGCCGCATCTCGAAGAGCCGCACCCTTACCCCGCGCCTTGCCGCCGCCCAGGCCGCCTCTGATCCTGCAAGCCCTCCGCCGATTACTGTAAGGAATTTATCAGGCATATCCTCTCATTCTATTTTTAATATCGGCGATAGTCAACCATTTCTATTGACAGTATCTCCAATAATAATGTATAAAAAGCTAAAATTATAAATACCAGAACAATGGGAGGTGTAAAAATGGACAAAAAACTGCTTTTGGTCGCCACGCACTCTTTCGACGCGCCGGAGCGCGCCGGGGCCGCTCTTTCAATCGCGAACACCGCCGTCGCAAACGGCATCGACGTAATCATATTCACCATAAACGAAGGGGCGCTCCTGGTCAAGAAAGGCTTTGCGGAGACCATCAAGGAGCAGAAGGCCTTTCCGCCGATAAAGGACCTCCTTGCTTCCCTGGTCGAGGCGGAGCAGAAGTTTTACGTCTGCACGCCCTGCGCGGCGCAGTTCGGCGTCAAGCCGGAGGACCTGCTCCCCAATGCCGAGATGGCCGGCGCCCAGACGCTTGTAGATCTCGCTATGGATAGGGAGGTTATGACGTTTTAAAATTTCCTTGACAACACGATAAAACGGGATTATTTTACTTTCCGCTAAACAAGATTGCGGCCTAAACCCGGGCGGGGCGGTAGACCGGCGGCGAGCCATACTTTGCCTTCGGTAACTTAAGCCTGCCAATGGGTGCGGGGGAACCAGGGATTCACGGGGCGAATTCTTCTTGCGGCTGCCTGATTTATCGGGCGTCTCAGGGGATAAGGCACTGCCAAGCCTGAGCCCGACAGCTAACCTCGCAGGCATTTGGAGAGCAACCAGGGCAATATGGGGCGCGCATGTCCGCGTCCCTGAAGAGCCGCCGGTTCGCCCGGCGGCTTTCTTTTTTGGAGGTATAATAATCCCATGTTCGGCTGGCTCAAGAAAGTCGTCATCGGCGGCGCGCGCGACATCTACGACCCGCGCATCTTCCACAACGTCTCCCTTATAGCCTTCTTCGCCTGGGTGGGGCTGGGCGCGGACGGGCTTTCGTCGTCGTCCTACGGCCCGGAGGAGGCGTTCCTGGCCCTCCAGAGCCACGTGCACCTTGCCATCTTCGTGGCCATCGCCTCCGCCCTTACCGTATTCATAATAAGCACCAGCTACTCGCAGATAATAGAGCTTTTCCCAACAGGCGGCGGCGGATACCTCGTGGCGACAAAGCTCCTGTCTCCCACCGCCGGGATGCTCTCCGGTTCCGCTCTGATTATAGACTACGTCCTCACCATCACCATCTCCATAGCCTCAGGCGCGGACTATATCTTCAGCTTTCTCCCTTCCGGCTGGCTGCCGTACAAGCTGTATTTCGCGTTCCTGGCGCTTCTATTTATGACCTTGATGAACATGCGGGGCGTAAAGGAATCCGTAATACCGCTTGTGCCCCTGTTCATGGTCTTTATCTTCACGCACGTCTTCTTTATCGTCTACGCCATCGTTCACAGCTCCGGCCATTTTCCGGCGATGGTTTCCGCGACAAGAGCGGACATACATAACACGCAGGCCGCCGTGGGGACGTTCGGGATGTTCTTCCTTATCCTCAGGGCTTACAGCATGGGCGCGGGCACGTTCACCGGCATCGAGGCCGTGTCTAACGGCCTGCCCATCCTGCGGGAGCCGAAGGTAAAAACTGGCAAGCACACCATGAGATACATGGCCTTCTCGCTTTCGTTCATGGTCCTGGGCCTCATGGTCGCCTACCTGCTTTACGGCGTGAAGCACGTGCCTGGAAAGACGCTGAACGCCGTGCTATACGAGACCATCACGAAGGGCTGGGGCACCGGCGGATACGTTCTGCTGATCGTTACCCTGGTGTCGGAGGCGATATTGCTCCTTGTCGCGGCCCAGGCCGGCTTCCTGGACGGCCCCAGGGTACTGGCGAACATGGCGCTCGACAGGTGGTTCCCGACAAAATTCGCGGCGTTTTCCGACAGGCTCGTCACCCAGAAAGGCATCCTTATAATGGGCGTTGCCGCCTTTCTGATGATGGTGATTACCAGGGGCTCGGTCGATTTCCTCGTGGTGCTATACTCCATAAACGTCTTCATAACGTTCTCGCTCTCGCAGCTCGGCATGGTGCGGCACTGGTGGATAGAGCGGGGGCGGGCGGAGCACTGGAGGAAGAAACTTTTCATAAACGGACTTGGGTTTTCCCTGACCTCGTTTATACTTATCACGGTCGTAGTGCTCAAGTTCACCGAGGGCGGCTGGATAACCATAGTCATAACGGCTGTGCTTGTCGGGCTTGCGTTTCTGATAAAGAGGCATTATTTAAACACCGCCAAGCTCTTGAAAAGGCTGGACTCGCTGGTCGAGGCGGCGGGATACGGCCTGGACGAGGCCCCTGCCGGAACGTCTGAAAAAACGCCCGTGCTCGACCCGGCGGGGAAGACGGCAATACTGCTCGTGAGCGGCTACAACGGCCTTGGCCTGCACACTTTCCTGAACGTGATCCGCCAGTTCGGAGGCGTATACAAGAACTTCGCTTTCATAGAGATAGGCGTGGTCGATGCGGGCACTTTCAAGGGCGCCCAGGAACTGGACGCCCTGAAGAAACGGGTGGGCGAAGACCTGGAAAAATACATGAAGCTTGCCCGCACCCACGACCTTTACGCCGAAGGATTCTCCTCGTTCGGCACGGACGTCGTGGGCGAAATATCGAAGCTCTCCCCGAAGATTATAGACCGGTTCCCCAATTCCACCTTCTTCGGCGGACAGCTCGTCTTCCCGGACCCCGGCATCTTCACGGGTATGCTGCACAACTACACCATCTTCTCCGTCCAGCGCTACTTCTACAATCAGGGCATACCGATAATGCTTATGCCAGTCAGGGTATGATATAATTGTAACCGATGGAAATAGTCGAATCGGTGACTATATTTTCGGAGATGGAGCGCGTCTGGGACATCTTCACCGACCTTGCCTGCTGGAACGACTGGTGCCGGTCCGTGAAGGAGGCCGCAAAGCCGGAAGGGTATTTTATGTCCGAGGGCCAGCGGCTGTCGCTTAGGATAAGGCCCTACGCCCTGCCGCTCTCCATAAGGCCGCGGGTGGAGTGCGTAGTGCCGCACGACCGCGTGGTCTGGTCGGCCAGGAAATTCGGGTTGTTTGCAAGGCACGAGTTTTTGTTTACAAACATGGGCGGAGTGGTGCTTGTTACGAGCAGGGAGAGGTTTGTCGGGCCGAGGCCGTTTATGCTGTTCCTGCCTGAGGCGAAGATCAGAAATATAACCGTCGGTATGCTGAGCGAGCTTAAAGAAAAGGCGGAGTCCCAGCTGCCGACTCTTTAGAGAAACGTGGCCGGGACGGGAGCGTTCCTGAAGAAAAATTATTATTCACAATTGCTCTTTAACGGCCATAGTTCTTTTTTACGTTAAGAATACTCCCGTCCCCTAATGTTAAGTATTACCCCGCCTTCCGAAGCCTCGCAGCGCCTGACACCTCGCGGATATATCCTTCGAGTTCTTTCGCCCTGTGCGCGGCGGTATGGGAGCCGAGGACGCGTTCCCTCGCCCTTATACCGAGTTTTACCCTCTCCCGCTCCGGCGTATAAAGCAGGTAGTCCATCGTCTCCTCCGCGGAACGCGAGACAAGTATCTCCCTACCCGGCTCGAATATCTCGCTTAGGCCCTCCCACAGGTCGCTTATAATAGGCGTGCCGCATGCCGCAGCCTCGAACAGACGCCCGGGCGGGGAATATCCTGCCCTTCTCATGTCGGCGCGGGTAATGTTCAGGGTAAATTTTTGAGAATTATAGAACCTCCTGTGCATGGCCTGCGGCAGGTATTCCAGTCTCTGCAGGTTGATCGGCCAGTTAATATCTTCAGGATACTGAGGCCCGGCCACCACGAACGTCTTCGCTTTAAGCCTCCTCGCGGCCTCCAGCATCAGCTCTTCGAGCGACTGCCGGCGGTCCCGGCTGTATGTCCCCATATACCCCATGTCCCATATGCGGCGATCCGTCACGGCCTCCGGATAGTAGGTCTCCGGGTCGGAGGAGCAGTAAAGAGGCCTGGCCATGGGCGAGCCGAACTCCCGCTCGATTCTCTCCAGTATCGGCCCCGAGGTGGAGGAGAGGTATATGGAGTAGCTCCTTACGAGCTTCCTTGTAAGATAGCCGCAGCGTCCTTCCTTAAGGCATGCGAGCGTTATTGGGGCGTCAAGGTCGTAGAAGACGGTCACGCCCCTGGCGCCTGTGGTAACGAGCTCGCCCACCTTTGCGCCTTCCGGCACATACGAGCCGACGATCACGCAGTCCGCGTTCCTGATTTCGCTAAGGAATTTCCCCTTAAGCTCCGCCATGTCGCCATAGAGGCAGGTGCGGCAATAAGGCGGCCTGGGCATGTCCCGGTTTCTTGCATGCTGCGGCATTTCCCGCTCCAGGAACAGGACTTCATGGCCAAGTTCCGAAAGCTCCCGCGCCAGGCATCTATAGGCGACGGCATGGCCGTTGCCCCAGGAAGACGTTATGGAATGACCGAGGATGACGATACGCATTTCACTGCCCCCCTGCCAACCTTCAGCCGAAGACCATCTCGAACTGCGCCGCGCGGTGCGCATAGGTATGCTGGGCCAGAACCTTCGAGAGCGCGGCCTGGCCCATCTCCCTGGCGTCGTCCGGACTTAGCGATGCAAGGATGTCCGCCACCTCTTCCCCGTCTTTTGCCACAAGTATCTCCCTGCCCGGCTCAAGGAACAGCTCTATTCCATCCCACGGGTCGGTTATAATGCACGCGCCCGCGCCCGCTGCCTCGAATACGCGCGCCGACGGCATGCAACCCGCGAGCGCAGCGTTCCCCCGGCAGACGTTCAGCACCGCTTTCGCGGAACAGTTAAAGGCGTTTTGATCACATGGACGGACATCCCCCACGTAACGCACGTTCGGCGGCTTTGTCTTTCTTTCCCATCCTGCTCCGCCCAGCACAAAGGATTTATGCTTCAGCATGCGCGCCGGGCGGAGGTAAAATTCCTCCATTTGCGCCTCCCCGGCGGGCAGGCGGTTCCCCATAAAAGAAAAATCCGCCCGAAACCGGGGGTCGCATGGCGACGGATAGTGTATCAACGGGTCGAGCGCATTGTATATGGGCACGCAGGATTTTGCGCCCAATTCCTTGTATCCCTTTATTACGGGCGTCCCGCCTCCGTATGTGAATATACAATCGTATTCCGGCACAAGGCGCCTGAAGGGGTCTTTATCGTTTTTACGCAGGCGCTCAAGCGTCGCCGGGGCGTCCACGTCCCAGAACACGGCCCTTGCCCCGTCCTTTCTTGCGGTCAATACGGCCTCTTCGAGCCAGGCGTCCAGCCGCTCGACAGACATAGGGACACCGCAGGAGACCTTTATCAGTATATTCGCCTCCCGCGCCATCTTAATCGCCCGGCGCGCCCCCTCTTCGTTCGGCGGATACACGAGCACGGGGGCCCATTCCGGGCCGGTCTCCCGGCTGCCAATCCGGTTTCGATCCGGACGTCCCCGGCCTGCTATCGTATCCGGCTCGTAGAATGTAATCCTGTGCCCCCGCTCGCGCAAGGCCCGAATTATTCCGCGGTAGTAGGCCGCGGCGCCATTCCGGCAGACCGGGAGCACGCCAGGCCCGAAGAAGGC
>JAJYGS010000065.1 GCA_021785055.1 Nitrospirota bacterium
ACCTCTCCGCGACGGACGGGGTCTATTTCGTGACCGGGAACCACGAGACCTACCTGGGGGTAAGGAAGGCTTATTCCATCCTGAAAGCGACGAAGGTGACCGTCCTCGACGACTCGCTTAAGGACATCCGGGGTCTTCAGTTGATAGGAATCAGCTACCCGAAAAGGGGACAGACCAAAAGTATCCTAAAGACCATAAAAACGATGTCCGGTTTCGTGCCGGGCATGCCCACGATACTCTTGTATCACGCCCCGGTGATGATCGGCCAGGCGAGGGAGGCCGGAGTAAACCTTGAGCTCTGCGGCCATACGCACAAGGGCCAGATATTCCCCGTGAACTTCATCACTCACGCGATATACAAGGGCCATGACTACGGCCTCTTCACCTGGGGCGACTATTCTCTATACGTAACGGACGGCGCCGGGGGCTGGGGTCCGCCCATGCGGACGGGGAACACGCCCGAAATCGTGGATATAAAAATTTACTGAAGCTGTATTTCCGGCCCTGGCTATTAATATAATCGATCCTTGAAGAATTCCCTGTATTTCTTTTGAAGCTCCTTGGCGTCTTTCACGTCTACAAAAAGCCGTACCATCTTCTCGATTGCCCTGGCCGCCGACAAAAGCGACGGATTGGACCACGCCGCATCGTCTATCATACGGTCGGCCTTTATATAGAAGCCCTTGCCCGGACGTTTCCCAAGGACATCCCACGTTATCTTCTTTAGCGCCTCCGCTCTGTCCATTTCAAAAACCCGAGTCGCCGGCAAGGCTGCTGAAGAAATTGATGAGGGCGATCGAAAATACCGCGCCGCTGATGAAGACGAGGCTGGTGAGTATCTCGCGGTATTCGCGGGGGAGATACGGGAAGGACATTAAAGCGAGAAAGCCGAACGCAAAAAGGCCGACAAATTCGCCCAGGATATTGCATGCGGTCTTTACAAGGCCGCCCGGTATCCTCCTTCTGAATGCGGTGATTTTATACCACGCGAAAAGAATGGCGCACAGGGCCGCGGCGTTTAAAAAATAGAACAAGGCGTGCATGATATGCCTCCTTTCTCTTGTTCTTTCGGTTTAAAGTTAATAGCTGCGGGGCGCAGTTGTCAACTAACATTTTGATTATTAAAGAGAATTAATAGCGGTAATATACTGTCCGCCTTCTTTAAGGATATTTGATAACTCCAATTAACTATTGATTTTTTAAGCATGAGTCGTGGTATAATGATTTAGACGAATTCTTAAGAGCGCAAGATGGAAAAGCCGGACATACCGCAGTCGGAAAAGACCGAGAGGGATTTGGAAGCCGTCTTCGAAAACGAGGTCAACCGGGCGGTCGTCAATACCGTCCTCGACGGCATCATAACGATAACCCCCGACGGCACCGTCATAAAGTTCAATCCCGCCGCAGAAAAAATCTTCGGCTACGAAAGCTCGGAAGTCATAGGCAAGAACGTCAACATGCTCATGCCGGATCCGTATCGCTCCGAACACGACGCCTACTTAAAAAACTACCTGGCCACCGGCCGAAAAAAAATCATAGGCATAGGCCGCGAGGTTAAGGGGCGGCGAAGGGACGGGAGCGCATTCCCGCTCGACCTCGCCGTAACGGAGATGCGCGTGGACGGCAGGCGGATGTTCACCGGCATACTCCGTGATATTACCGAGAGGAAAAAGGCGGAAGAGGCTGTCTCCCGTCTGGCCGCCATAGTGGAGTCTTCGACCGACGCGATTGTCGGCAAGACCCTGGAGGGCGACATATTCAGCTGGAACCATGGCGCGGAGAGGATCTACGGCTATACGGCAGAGGAGGCGACAGGCAGGCATATATCCCTGATAGTGCCGCCGAACCGCATGGATGAGCTGAACCGGAACTTCGAGACCCTGCGGCGCGGAGAGAGGGTGCCCAGCTACGAGACCATACGCGTCCGCAAGGACGGGAGCCTTATAAATATTTCATTGACCCTCTCGGCATTGAAAAACCCATCCGGCAGGATAACAGGTTATTCCGCCATCGCACGCGACATTACAGAAAACAAGAAAGTCGAGGCCGAGCTCAAGGAATCCGAGGCCAAGTTCAGAACTCTCTCCGAGGACGCCCTCATCGGAATATACCTTATCCAGGATATGCGTTTTCAGTATGTGAACCCGGAGATTGCGCAGATGCTCGGATATTCCGTAGAGGAACTGACCGGGATAAAGGACATGCTGGAGTGCGTGCATCCGGACCAGAGGGAGATAGCGAGGCAGGGAATAGAGAACATCCTGAACGGGCAGCACTCAAGTCTCGGATACCGGGGCGTATGGCTTGAGAAAGACGGAACGCCCATCGAGGTCGAGGGCAAGGCCGCCTACACGCTCTACCGGGGCAGGCCGGCCATTATAGGCACGGCCCTCGACATAAGCGAAAGGAGATTCCTTGAGCGGCAGAGGACGGACTTCCTGGCGATGATAACGCACGATTTTAAAAGCCCGCTTACCACCATCCTGGCCAATGCCGAACTCATCTCCATAATGAAAACCGGCACGGACGACGAAACCGCCGGGATGGCGGACGCTATTCTCAGAAGCGGCGAGAGGCTGAGGCGGCTTGTGGAGGATTTCCTCGTGCATTCCAGGCTGGACTCCGGGGGGCTTGCGCCGGAGTTTGCCGTCGTCAACGTGCGCGAGGCGTTAAAGGGCGTAATAGGCGATTTTAAAAATCTCGCGGCAAGGAGGGCCCAGGCGCTTGAAGCGGAATTTGCCCCCGACATACCGGAGCTTTACCTTGACGCAAGGCTTATACAGCGCGCTGTCTCGAACCTGCTCCAGAACGCCCTCAACTATACCTCTGAGGGGGGGCGTATTTCGCTGAAGGCGGAAAGGAGCTTTCAGGACGGCAGGGATTTCCTGGTCATATCCGTCAGCGACACCGGATCGGGCATACCGCTTGCGGAACAGTCAAAGGTTTTCCAGAAATACTACCGGACATCCAGGGGTTCCCGCTCTGCGGGGACAGGCCTGGGGCTTGCGATTGTCAAGGCCGTAACGGAGGCGCACAAGGGCTGGGTCGAGCTGGAAAGCACTGAGGGAATGGGCAGCACTTTCAGGCTTATTATCCCGGAAGACCTGAAAACGGATGAGGCGGCATAACGTCTCCTTACTTCGCAGCTGATTCCAGTATGTCCATGATGCATTTCATGATTTCCGCCGGGTTTGGAGGGCATCCGGGTATATATCCGTCCACCGGTACGACCGCCGCCGCCCCGTCCAGCACGCCGTATGCCCCCCTGTAGACGCCGCCGTCCTTTGCGCAGTCTCCACAGGCGATAACGATTTTCGGCTCAGGCATGGCGAGATACGTTTTTTTCAGTGCCCCGGCCATGCCGAGCGACACGGGCCCCGTGACCAGTATAACGTCCGCGTGCCTGGGCGAGGCGGTGAAATCGATGCCGAAACGGGAGACGTCGTATATCGGGTTTCCGAGCGCCGTGCATTCCCATTCGCAGGCGTTGCAGGAGCCCGCGTCCACCTGCCTTATTCTAATCGAACGTTTGAATACCGCGTCCAGCCGCGCAGGGCCGCTGGCCCCCGGCTCGCCTGCAACGTCGCCGGACATGGCCCGGATGGCGTCCCTGCCGAGGGCGGGCTTTTTACCGAAGAGGTTTAAGATTATCTGTTTAAGCATAGCCTATAAGTCGCAGCCGGAGTATGAGAGGTTGAAGCTCTTGTTCACCAGCGGGAAGTCCGGCACGATGTTCCCGTGTATGGCGTAAGAGACAAGCGGCCAGTTGCAAAACGACGCGGAACGGACCTTTACCCTGAGCGGACTGCCGTCCCCGGAGGCCTTGATCCAGTAAAAAACCGAACCCCGAGGCCCCTCCGTATAGCCAAGCGCAGACCCGCCCGCCGGGAATTTTCCGGCTGGCATCCTAAGCTCTCCTTCGTGACGGCGCTCGATGAGCGAGTCTATAATCGAAAAGGAGCATTCCGCCTCCTCCCGCCGCACCATCATCCGGGAGTATACGTCGCCCTTTTGGTATGTGTGCGCCTCGAATATGAGGCTCCCGTACGAGAGATGCGGGTGGGCGCGCCTTATGTCGTCCGATATGCCGGAGGCCCTCGCCGCCGGGCCGGTCGCGCCCATCTTGAGCGCAATCTCGCGGGAAAGAAGACCCGTGCCTTCCAGCCGCTCTATGTGCGAGATCGAGTCCAGCAGGAATTCCATGAAATGTTTAAATCCGGTCTTTACGCCGTCGAGCGTGGAGATTACATCGTCTGCGGCGTCGAATACGTCGCGCGTAACGCCGCCGATTACGTTTATTCCCCTTAAGTATCTGCTGCCCGTGAGCCTGGCGTTTAAAGCCATAAGAGACTCCTTTAGAATCGCCCCCTTCGCGTATCCTAAGGCAAAACCCGTCCCGGCGCACATGTTCCCGATGTCGCCGATGTGGTTGTAAAGCCTCTCCAGCTCTATTACGAGCGTCCTGACGGCCTTCGCGCGGGGGGAAATGTCCATCCCCGCCATGCGCTCCACGGCCATGCAGTAGGCCGAGGAGTGGGAAAACGACGATACCCCGGATATCCTTTCCGCCAGTTCCACTCCGTTCTCGAAGCCCCTCGACTCGAATAATTTTTCCGTGCCCTTGTGCGTGAAGAAGAGCCGGGGGTCAAGGTGATATATCGTCTCGCCCACCGCGCTGAAACGGAAGTGCCCCGGCTCGATAATACCCGCGTGGACTGGGCCGACGGGTATCTCGTAGACCCCTTCGCCCTTCACGCGCATGAAGAAATAGCCGTCCTCCCGCGAGAAATCGACAGACTTTTTTATGTCGTCGGTTGTTACGTCCCTCCGCAGGGGATAGACGTCTCCATATATCCCGTGCAGGCAGAGAGGGCGCGGGTCCGGGTGCCCCTCCGGGATTATCCCGAACATGTCGCGCATCTCGCGCTCGTACCAGTGGGCGGCGGGGACAAGCGGCGTTATGCTCCCGTAGGCGAGAGCGTCCTCCCTGAGCTTCATCGTCAGGATGTCGAAGCGGTCCTCTCCCATGGGCGAGAACACGGCGTATACCCGGAAATACCCGTCCAGCTCGCGTTCGTCTGCGGCGAACATCGTCCGCAGGAAATGCCTGCGGGAATATTCCGCGCACTTCCGGGGAAAATCTGCGGCGGATAACTCTATATATTTTTCGTTTTCAGGATGCAAATCAGCCCCCTATTATCCCGGCGGAGAGGGTTATCAGCCTGTCCAGCGGGCCTGGTATATAAAGACCCAGCATAAGAAGCGCAGCCGCCATAAGGAGCATTACTATGCCGGAGGAAAGCCCCCGGAAGCCGCGGACGGCAGGCCGACGGTCCACGTCCGCGCCGACCGGCAGCGGAATGCGGGGCGGCGCCGGAGGGTGTGCCGGCATGGACTGGCCGACCGGTGCGGGCGACGTAGGCGCACCCAGGAACATCCCGCCGAAGCTCCTCAAAAGCCCGTAGAAAACCATCCCGCCCGCAGCCAGGAAGACGCCCATTATAACCCAGTGGCCGCCCGCCGCCAAGGCCTTCAGCATCAGGAACTCGCTTACGAACATGCCGAACGGCGGAGCGCCCGCAAGGGCCATTATGCCGATAAAACCGACCGCGCCGACCAACGGCATGGCCTTTATTACACCCGCGGCCTGCTCTGTCTCCACCGTATCGTACCTGCCCTTGATCCGCCCGGTCACGAAGAACATGAGCGGCTTCCCGATTGCGTGGTTAAGTATATGAAGAAGAGCCGCGTAGAACCCGAACGGCCCGCCAACGCCGAACGAGAGGGCTATTATCCCCATGTGCTCGATACTGCTGTATGCGAGAAGCCTTTTCGCGTTCCTCTGGATGAGCATGAATATGGACGCCGCGACGACGGAGGATATGCCGAAAAGGAACATCATGTCCCGGACGAAGGGGTATCCGAGGCTCGCCCTTGCGATTACGGCGAACCTTAGTATCCCGTAGAACGCGCAGTTAAGGAGTATCCCGGAGAGCAGCGCGGAAATCGGCGTCGGGGCCTCGCTGTGGGCGTCCGGGAGCCAGTTGTGCACCGGGGCCAGGCCCGCCTTCGTGCCGTAGCCCACGACTATGAGTATGAAACCGAGCCTGACCGTGGCCGGATTAAGCCTTGGCGCCATCGCCAGAAGGGCAGTCCATTCAAGGGCGCCCCTGCCGCCTCCGGACGCCCCGGAAGAGGCGTAATAGAAGATAAACGTGCCGAGCAGGGCGAACGTGATGCCGACGGTGCAGAGGATGATATATTTCCAGGCGGCCTCGACGGAGGAGCGTTTCCTGTAAAGACCCACAAGTAGCGCCGAGACGAGCGTAGTCCCCTCTATGGCCATCCACATTACGGCGAGGTTGTCGGCCAAGGGCACCAGCAGCATCGTTAATATGAACAGGTTGTACAAAAGGTAGTAGTAGCGGTGGGCCTTTGCGTCTATGTGGCCATGCTCGAGCTCGCCTCCCATGTATTCTATCGAGTATACGGACGTTGCAAGGGAGAGCAGGGTTATTACGACGACCATGAACGCCGAGAGCGCGTCGGCATATATCGCGCCGCCGGGCGAGCCTGCTATGCCGCCTGACAGCGCTGCACCAGCTATAACAAGCGCGATGCCGCTTATAGCGGTGCAGGACAATACCGTCGCGTATTCATATACGCGCCTGCTGTCGATCAGCAGGCATATTAGGGCGGCGGCAAGCGGTATAAGTATCAGGGAGAGAAGCATGTTATCCCTTCAGTGTCGTCAGTTTGTCCAGGTCCAGGTCTATAAACGTCTTCTTTATCTGGCTTAGGAAGACCCCGAGTATTATCACGCCCATTAAGACGTCGAAGACGACGCCGAGTTCGATTATCGTGGACATCCCGTACGTCAGGGAGAACCCGGCCAGGAAAAGCCCGTTCTCCATTAGCAGAAGCCCGATTACCTGCGTAACGGCCTTCTTCCGGGTAATCATGATGAAAAGGCTTATCAGGATTATGGAAATGGAGACCTTGAGGGGGTTCTCGGTGAAGCCCTCTATAAAAATTCCTCTGGAGAGCGAAGAGTAAACCACCACCACAAGGATGGACGATATGACGAGCGAGAGCGGGGTATTGATGTTCGGCTCCACCTCGTGGGTAATCTTGAGCTGACGCACTACCTTTTTCAAAAGGAACGGTATTACCACCCCTTTTGAAACAAGGGTGACGGCGGCGGCTATGTAGAGATGCGCGGCGTCCAGGTAGAACGCGCTGACGGCCATAAGAAGGGCCAGCAGGAGCGAGTTTATGGTATATGCCCGAAGGAAGCTCTCCATCCTCTTGAGCGAGTTCATCGCCACTACCGTAAGCAGCATGCCGATTGTTATGAAATCTGTTATGGAATAGACCACAACCCATGCCTTCGGCATTTTTATTTTCCCGTCATTATAAAGGTTATTATCGAAAGCGCCGAGAGAACGAACGCCGCGCCCAGGAGCGAAGGGAGCTGAAAAAAGCGCATCTTCGCCCTCGTGGACTCGGCAAGGGCCATCCCAAAGCACAGTATCAGCATCTTTCCCGCCCATAAGCCTGCCGCCGCCGCGATCCCGAAACCGGCGCCTGCTCCTGCTATCCCGTAAGGGAAGAAGAGGTCCGCCGCGAGGGTAAAAAGGAGCATCTGCTTCATGTAATGCGCCCATTCCATGATGGCCAGGTATTTCCCGGAATACTCAAGGAGCATCCCCTCGTGAATCATCGTAAGCTCAAGGTGCGTATCCGGGTTGTCCACGGGAATCCTGCCCGTCTCGGCAATGACGGCGACGAAAAAAGCCGCCAGGGCCAGGACGTGCGCGGGCGAGAAGAAGACGCTCCCGGAACCTGCGATTACGCCGAGATTTGTGGAGCCGCTCGCCACAGCCGCGGTGAACACGGCAAGCATCATGCTTGGTTCCACGAGTATCGCCACGCTCATCTCGCGGCTCGACCCCTCGCCGCCGAACGCCGTGCCCGCGTCGAGCCCGCCGAGGGCCAAAAAGAACCTGCCGAGGGCCAGGGTATAGATTATGGCAATAATGTCGCCCGTCCCGGAAACACCAATCCCGCCCCCCGCCAGGAAGCCGGTCGACTGGCCGGCTGAAAATACCGGCACGAGCATGGACGCCGCAAGCACGGACGAAAACACGACATAGGGAGCGGCATGGAATATCCACGAGGCTGTGCGGGGGATTACCATGTCTTTTTTGAAAAGCCTCGCCAGGTCGTAGTAAGGCTGGAGCAAAGGCGCCCCCACCCTGCCCTGCATCATGGCCTTTATCTTCTTTATTATCCCCTGCGCGAGCGGCGAGAGGAGCAGTATCAGTATGAATTGGAAATTGTTCACTCTATCCCCATACCACAAGCAATACGACCAGCGTCCCCAGGATGTATCCCAGATAAAGCTGTAGATTCCCGGACTGAAGCCTCTTTGCAAAGTGCGCAACGTTATGGAGCGCGCGGACAAACGGCCTGTAAAAATATGCCTCCGCAAGCGGCGTAATCTCGGAGCGATATTCTATCTCGCGGGTGAAGAACGGCTTCACTATATACTCTATCCGCACTTCCTTCCTTGGCTTGTATATTTTCTTGAATATCCGGCTGCCGCAGTCCCACGGGTCGGTCTTTGTCGTCTTCCTCCTGCCGCCTGCGAGGCGGGGGAAGGCGAAAACAAACGCGGCCCCGGCAAGAAGCGCGCCGAGCAGAACTATCGGCAGGACGCCGGAGGAGGCGACGCCCGTAACGGCGAAAGCGCCGGGGGTAAACTGCGGGAGGCTCCCAAGACCCGGCAGGGGGATATTTGATATGAGCCTCAGCATGTATCCGGGGAATATTCCGAGCAGGAGGCACAGCAGCGACAAAATACCCATCCCCAGGAGCATGGAGGCTGAAGACTCGTGCGCCCCTTCGGCCTTTTGGCTTCTTGGGACTCCCAGAAACGTTATCCCGAACGCCTTTACAAAACTCGAAGCCGCGAGCGCCCCGGTGAGCGCCAGCGCGGCCCCGGCGAGGAGCATGAATGTCTTCGTGAGGACGACTGAGGTCTTTATTCCCATGATAAGGGACTGAAACGTCAGCCATTCGCTCATAAACCCGTTGAATGGCGGAAGCGCGCATATGGCGACCGAACCGACAAGGAAGAAAAGACCCGTCCAGGGCATACGCTTTATAAGCCCGCCCATCTCTTCCATGTTTTTAGTGCCCGTTGCGTGAACTGCCGAACCGGCCCCCATGAAGAGGAGCCCCTTGAATACCGCATGATTGAATACATGATAAAGCGCGGCGGCGAGGGCAAGCCCCGCAAGCGAAGGAAGGTTGTTGAAAGAAAATATCATGGATGCGCCGATGCCGAGCAGGATTATCCCGACGTTTTCGACACTGCTGTACGCCAGAAGCCTTTTTATGTCGCGCTCCATCAGCGCATGCATAATCCCCATAACCGAGGATACCGCCCCTGCGGAAAGCACCGCCACGCCCCACCAGAGCGTCGGTTGACCGCCGAGAATGTCGAGCGAAACGAGCAGGATCCCGTATATGCCCGACTTTATCATCACCCCTGACATCAGCGCCGAGACGTTCGACGGCGCCGCCGGATGCGCCCTTGGGAGCCAGGTATGGAGCGGGATGATGCCCGCCTTCGTCCCGAAGCCTGTGAGAGCGAGGACGAATATGACCGAACGAAGTCCTCCCGCGCCTGAAAGCCCGGCCTTTATTGCAGTGAACTCAAGCGACCCCGTGGCGAAATACATGACCATGAAAGCTGCCATGATAAACGCCGTGCCGATATGGGTCATCACGGCGTAGAGAAGCCCTGCGCGGGCGGATTCCGGGTTTTTCGTATCCGATACGACAAGGAAATACGACGAAAGCGACATTGTCTCCCAGGAGACAAGAAAGGCCGGGATATTAGCCGAATAGAACACGGCGTACATGGAGGAAACGAAAATCCCGTAAAGGAGAAGCGACGGCCAGGATGCGCTGGAATGCCTTGCGTATCCGACAGAATAGACGGAGACGCAAAAACCCAGTATGGAGAGTATGACGACGAAATATGCCGAAAGTCCGCCGCCCCTGAAGCTTAAGGTCAGGACGCCGGAGAGGGGCAGGGAGACATGCCAGGAATAGCCTAAGAGCAGGTCCCTGAGGGCGAGCAGTCCCGGAAACAGGCATCCGGCGGCACAGAGGAGATAGCAGGCGCTGGAAAGTTTTCCGGTGGTTTTGGACGAAGCTGTTTCCGGACGGTCCGTTTCCATCTCAAAGGCTATACTTAGGTTCCCATAGAACGAAAAAAACGTCGGCGGGAGTTTAATCCTTAAAAACGCGCCTGTCAAGCTTTAATTTCTTGCCTTCTGTCCCATTTAAAATTAGAATAAAGGCAGAATGCTGGACCGGGTAAACAGGAATATAGAATATCTCCGGGTATCCATTACGGACCGGTGCAACCTCCGATGTGTGTATTGCATGCCGGAATTGGGCGTGCCGGGGCTCTCCCACGAGGCGATACTTCGCTACGAGGAGATACTCCGGGTAGTCCGGGCGGCGGCAAAGAAGGGAATACGCAAGGTGCGCCTGACCGGCGGGGAGCCGCTCGTCAGGAGGGACGTGGTGAGCCTGATACGGGAAATCGCCGCCATACCCGGCATCGACGACCTCTCGCTCACCACCAACGGCATCCTGCTCGGGAAGATGGCGGAAGGATTATACGGGGCGGGCTTGAGGCGAATAAACATAAGCCTCGACTCGCTTGACCCGCAGCGGTTCCGGGAACTCACAAGGGGCGGGGAGCTGGGCGCCGTTTTGGAGGGTATACGCCGGGCGGAGGAGACGGGTTTTAGCCCCATAAAGATAAACGTCGTCGCCATAAAAGGTATAAACGATAGTGAAATCTGCGAGTTTGCGCGCCTTACGCTGCTTAAACCCTATCACGTCCGGTTTATAGAGTTCATGCCGGTCGGTGGCATCGCCACCTGGGACGACGGCAGGATAATCACGGCGGACAAAATAATGGAAAAAATCTCCGCCCTGGGCGAGCTTATCCCTGTAGAAGATGGCGGCCGGGGAGGCCCGAAAACGAAGGCCGGCGGCCCGGCGAAGCTCTACAGGCTGCCAGGCGCAAAGGGGATTCTTGGCTTCATAAGCGCGCTATCGAACCACTTCTGCGGAAGCTGCAACAGGTTAAGATTGACCGCCGACGGCAAACTCAGGCCCTGCCTGTTCTCGGAGACGGAGATAGACGTAAAAACTCCGCTTAGAACGGGATGTGACGATGCGGAGCTGTCGAGGCTTATATCCTTGGCCATTTCCGTGAAGCCGGAAGGACATTCCATCGCAAGCGGCATAAAGGACAAATACCGCCGCTCCATGAGCAAAATCGGGGGATAACCATGAAATACCGCATAATAATAGAACAGGACGAGGATGGCGTTTATGTGGCCGAATGTCCCTCCTTGCCCGGCTGTGTATCGCAAGGAAACACTCGAAAAGAGGCATTGGAGAATATTCAGGATGCCATAAAAGGGTACCTTGAGAGTCTGAAAAAGCATGATGAACCAATTCCGCCTTCTATTGACGAGGAAATTATAGAGGTCGCCGTTTGACAAAGTTGCCAATTCTTTCCGGCAAGGACTTCTGCAAGGTCCTTGAAAAGCTGGGGTATCTTCAGGATCATCAGACAGGCAGCCATATTATTTTAAGGAACGGAGATTATCCGTTTAGAAGATTAACCGTTCCAAATCATAAAGAGATTGCGAAAGGAACTCTGAAATCTATATTAAGACAGGCGGGGTTGACCCTTGATGAATTTGAAAAACTGAGGAAACGATAATGGCAGGTTTGACCCATTTCGACGAAAAGGGCGCGTCCAGGATGGTGGACGTATCCGGGAAGGACGTAACGGAGCGCGTTGCGGCAGCATCCGGAAGGGTGCTGATGGCGCCGGAGACGTTCGGCCTCATAAAGGACAAAAAGGCCGCCAAGGGCGACGTCCTCGAGGTCGCGCGCCTGGCAGGCATCATGGCGGCGAAAAAGACCTCCGGGCTTATCCCGCTCTGCCATCCCCTGCCGCTTGAGAAGGTGTCCATAGATTTCACGCTGGACGAAAAGACGCACTCGGTCGGGATTCGGGCGGAGGCGAAGGTTACGGCCAGGACGGGGGTCGAGATGGAGGCCTTGACGGCGGCGGCGGTCGCGGCGCTCACGATATACGACATGTGCAAGGCGGTCGATCGCGGCATGGAGATTACGGACATATACCTGCTGGAGAAGTCCGGCGGGCGCTCCGGACATTTCGTGCGGAAACCAAAAAACTCTTGAAAAATCGCTGCCTTTTTGGTAAGTTACTTTTCTTTCAGGAGAAAGAAAAGTAACCAAAAGAAAACCGTGTTGCCTTTTTCCCCTTTAATTAAGGAGTCGTTATGATAGAGTTCATACACAGGCATCCGATAGTCATCAAGGCCCTTCTCACGGTCGTTACCCTCACGTTCATCATAACGGGCGGGTATATGCTTGGGCGTCAGGCGGTTGTGGAATACGCCGCAAAGGTGGACGGCCAGGTTATAACCATGCCGCAATACCAGGACGCCCTGTACAGGACGCAGGAGATGTATCGCAACCTCTACAAGGGAAACATACCCGACAATATAGCTAAACTGCTGGGCATGAATACAATAAGAGGCATGGTAGACAGACAGCTCCTCCTGGCGGAGGCGAAAAAGGAAGGCCTTTCCGTATCCAACAAGGAAATTTCAGACGCCGTCGTCCAGAACAAGTCCTTTCAGGATGAGAACGGCTCCTTCAGCAAGAATCTCTATATCCAGGTTCTTCAGCAGAACGGCATGACGCCTGCGATATACGAGCGGCGCCTCAGGGACGACCTTCTGACGGAGAAACTGAGGGATATGATAAAGAGTTCCGTTTACGTTACGGAAGACGAGGCCAGGGATTATTACAAGTCTCAACTCGCCTTGCAGAACAAGCCGTTCGACGAAAAGGATTTCCAGGCACAGAAGAAGAACCTTTCCGGAATGCTGACCCTGGTAATGCAGGAGAAGCAGGTGGAGTCGTTCATGGGCGGCTTAAGAAAACGCTCCAAGATAAAGGTGAACCCCTCAATACTTGGCGCGAATTCGTAAAATCTCATAACTCTCCCTGCTTCGCTTCCCCTTCTTATCTTAAGAGGGGGACAGGAGGGGGCGTTACTTTCCGTCGTCCGCATGAAAGGGGGGATCCGGGTTTTTACGTTAACTTCAGGTGCGCCGCCCTGGCAAGGAGCTTCTTCTTTCCGACGCTTGCGAAGTGCACTGTAAGCTTCTGGTTTTCCCCCCTGCCCTCGGACTTCTCCACTACTCCGCAGCCCCACAACGGATGCCGCACCTGGCAGCCGCTTTTGAACGGGCTGGGGGCGGCTGTTCTCGTCTCGGAGGCGCAGGGCATGACTACAGACGCGAGCGATTCCGCATGTTTCCTTGAAATACCGATTTCACGACAACGGATGAGCTCCGCCGGTATCTCTTCCAGGAAGCGTGAAGGCTTGTTCGACTGCGTAAGCCCGGCCAGCCGCCTGGTCACGGACGAAAAGAGATAAAGTTTCTTTCTGGCCCGCGTCATCCCGACGTATAAGAGCCTTCGTTCCTCTTCCATCTCCCGCTCGTCGGACTTAGACTGCGCGTGCGGAATAAGTCCCTCCTCCATACCCGCGATAAACACCACGGGGAACTCCAGGCCCTTTGAGAGGTGCAGTGTCATAAGCGTCACCGCCTGGCTTGAGGCTTTCTGATTGTCCCAGTCCGTAATCAGCGATACCTGGGCGAGATAGGCCTCAAGGGATGAGTCGTCGGTCTCCTCCTCGAAACGCCCGACGGACGACAGAAGCTCCTTTATATTGTCTATCCTGCCCTGGGATTCCGCCCCCAGGCTCTCCCGCAGATGTTCAAGGTATTTGGTTTTGGCTATTATCTTCCCGAGCAGATACCCTGGGCCGTGCCCCGCTTTCATCTCTACAAGCTCGGAAAGCATGGCCAGAAACTCGCTTATCCTTCGCCTCGGCCCCGCGCCCATGGACTCGTCTTCCGTGAGCCGCAGGAGGTTTTCGATAAGCGGCAGGTTCTGATGCGGCCCAGGCTCCATTGCCTTTTTCATCGTCGCCTCGCCAATCCCGCGCGGCGGGCAGTTCACGATGCGCTTCAGGCTCACGGAGTCCTTCGGGTTGGAGACGACCTTCAGGTACGTTATCAGATCCTTTATTTCCTTACGGTCATAGAACTTCATGCCGCCCACGACGACGTACGGGACGCCCTCGCGGCGAAACGCCTCCTCTATCGTGCGGGACTGGGTGTTCGTGCGATAGAGAACGGCGAAGTCCTTCAAGGAGCGGCCTTCTTTTACCTGTCTCGATATTTCCTTGGCGATGCAGGCGGCCTCGGCTTCCTCGTCCGGCACCCGGACGTGCTCCGCCTTCTCGCCGTGTCCAAGCTCCGTCCAGAGCTTCTTCGGGCGCCTTCCCGGGTTATTGCATACCAAAGACCATGCGGCGTCGAGTATCCTCTGGGTGGAGCGGTAATTCTGCTCCAGCTTTATGACTCTCGCTTCCGGGTAGTCCTTCTCGAACTCCAGTATGTTCCGGATGTCCGCGCCGCGCCAGCCGTAGATGGACTGGTCGTCGTCCCCGACGACGCAGACGTTCCTGCTTTTGCCGGCCAGGAGCTTTATCAGCTTGTATTGGGCGGTGTTGGTGTCCTGGTATTCGTCCACCATGATATACCTGAAGGCGTCCTGGTACTTGTTGAGCGCGCCCCGGTGCTTTTGCAGGAGCTGGACGGCAAGCATCAGGAGGTCGTCGAAGTCCAGCACTCCCGAAGTTTTCAGCCGCTCCTGGTATAGCGGGTAAATCTTCGCAACCTTGGATTCTAACCCGAACTGCTGTGCGGACTCGGAGAACGCCTCAGGCGTAACGATTGCGCTTTTCATGGAGCTTATTTTGCCGGCTACCTCGCGCGGAGAGAACAGCCTGTCGCTTATTCCGAGGTCGTGCATGCAGGACTTTATAAGCGACAGCGAATCGGAGGCGTCCATGATGGTGAAGTTCCTGGGATACCCGAGAAGGCCGATGTCCTCTCTTAGTATCCTTGCGCACGCGGAATGAAACGTCGATACCCACATCCCCTTCGCGGACCGGCCGAGAAGTTCCTCCACGCGGGAGAGCATTTCGCGCGCGGCCTTGTTCGTGAAGGTTACCGCGAATATATCTCCCGGCCGCGCCCCCATGTTATTTATGAGATACGCAATCCTGTAGGTAATGGTCCTGGTCTTGCCGCTCCCGGCGCCCGCCAGAATCAAAAGGGGGCCGTCGCAACAGGTTACGGCCTCCCTCTGCTCTTTGTTCAGGTCGCCCAAAACCTTCATAAAATGCCGCCTTCCTGAAAAATCATTAAATTATGACCGGGACATTTAGAACGAATGCAATTCGGGACGAGCCGTCGGCAGCTCCTGGCGAAGCGAGCGGCCATGCGGCAAACCTGTCCGAGGCGTGAGCCGAGTTTTTGCCGCATAGGGGAGCAAGCCGTCAGAGATGCCCCGGCGAATCCTGTAGAGTGAGATTAAATGTCCCGACATCATGCAACAATTTCCTTTCATTCCACCGTAACGCTCTTGGCCAGGTTCCTGGGCTGATCCACGTCGCTCCCCCGGAGCACCGCTATGTGGTACGCAAGCAGCTGGAGCGGGATAGTGGTAAGTATCGGGGAGAGGCACGGGATGGTCTCCGGCAGGGAGAAGAGATAATCCGCCTTCGCCTTGAGGCGCTTGTCTCCCTCGGTTACTATCGCTATGACCTTCCCGCCGCGCGAGCGCACCTCCTCGATATTCGACGACACCTTCTCGTAGACCGGGTCCTTCGGCGCGAGGACCACCACGGGCATCTTCTCGTCGACGAGGGCTATCGGCCCGTGCTTCATCTCTCCGGCGGGATAACCCTCGGCATGGATGTATGAAATCTCCTTCAGCTTCAGCGCCCCTTCCAGCGCGACCGGATAGCTGTAGCCGCGTCCAAGGTAGAGGAAGTCCGTATGCCTGAAGAAATCCTTGGCCAGCTTCTTTATCCCGTCCTCCGTATCCAGAAGCAGCTTCTCCGCCTTCGCGGGTATCTTTACCAGCTCGTCCAGGTATCCTTTCACCTGCCCGGAGTCGAGGTTCCCGCGCGACCTGCCGAGGTGCAGCGCTATGAGAAACAGCGCGACAAGCTGGGAGGTAAACGCCTTGGTGGAGGCGACGCCAATCTCCGGCCCGGCATGCGTATATACCACGCCCTGGGCCTCCCTCGCCGCAGTGCTCCCGACGGCGTTGCATATGGCTATTGTCCGGGCGCCTCTGGCCCTGGCCTCGCGCATGGCGGCAAGGGTGTCCGCCGTCTCGCCGGACTGCGTAATCGCGATAAGCAGCGTATTTTTATCTATTATGGGCCGGCGGTAGCGAAACTCGGAGGCTATGTCAACCTCGCACGGTATCCCTGCAAGCTCTTCGAGCATGGCCTTTCCTATAAGGCATGCATGCCAGGACGTCCCGCAGGCGACCAGCGTCACCTTTTTTACTTTCCTTGTCTCGGCCTCCGAAAGGCCGATTTCACCCAGGTAGACGCTCCCGGTCTCAGGAGAAATCCTGCCCCGGAAGGTGTCCGTAATCGCCCTGGGCTGCTCGTATATCTCTTTCAGCATGAAATGCTTGTATCCGCCCTTTTCCGCCATCACCGGGTTCCAGAGCACCGTGGATATTTCTTTTTCCCTGGGCTTTCCCTTAAGGTCCGTCACCGCCACCCCGTCCCGGGAGAGGACGGCCATCTCGAAATCGTCGAGGAATATGATCGGATTTGTGTAGTTTAAAATCGGCGGCAGGTCGGAGGCTATGAAGTATTCCTGCCTCCCCATGCCAATCACGAGCGGGCAGCCGGCCCGCGCCGCGACGAGCGTATCCGGCTCGTCCTCGCCTATCACGCCGACCGCGTACGCACCCTTAAGCTCCATGAGGGCTTTTCTGGTGGCCGCTGCGAGGTTCCCGCCCTTCTTTGCGTGTTCCTCGATTAAATGGGCGATGACCTCCGTATCCGTCTCGGACTTGAAGACATGCCCCAGACCCTTCAGTTTCTCCTTAAGCGGGACGTAGTTTTCTATTATTCCGTTATGCACCACGACGAACTTGCCGGAGCGGTGCGGATGCGCGTTTTCCTCGCAGGGGCGCCCGTGCGTCGCCCATCGGGTATGGCCGATGCCGATGTTCGAATACAAAAGCTGGCCCTGTATAGACGCCTCAAGGTTCTTAAGCTTCCCGACGCTCCGCCTTACGTCCAGGGCGCCGTCCTTGAAGAAGGCGATTCCCGCGGAGTCGTACCCGCGGTACTCAAGCCTCCTAAGGCCGTCTATAAGTATGGGCACCGCGTTCTGTCCGCCTATGTATCCGATTATGCCGCACATTATTTTTTCTTCCTGCTCCTGTTCTCTTTGGCCCAATTTTCTTTATTCACCTGCGGCGTCCGGGAGAGCGCGAGCGCGTCCTGTGGAACATCTTTCGTAATCGTGCTTCCGGCGGCGATTAGCGCGCCCTTTCCGACGGTTACCGGGGCGATGAACTGGCTGTCGCTGCCAACGAAAACGTCGTCTCCTATGACGGTCCTGAACTTCGAGAAGCCGTCGTAGTTGCAGGTGATTGTTCCCGCGCCGATATTGACGTTCCTGCCGACAAGGGCGTCGCCCAGGTATGACAGGTGCGAAGCCTTCGACCCCTCTCCGAGGGAGGCCTTCTTAAGCTCGACGAAATTGCCGACGCGCGCGTCTGCCCCGACCACGCTCCCAGGTCTTAAGTGGGCAAAAGGGCCTATTTGGGCTTTATCCGCGATTTTCGAGTCCTCGATTACGGAGTATCCCTTTGCGATAACTCCCGCTCCCAGGGCGCTGCCGGATATGATATTACCCGGCATCAATATACACCCACCGCCTATCTCAGTCCTGCCGTCTATGGTGTTGCCGGGATGGATTATCGTGTCCGGGGCTATCTTCGCCTCGGCGGATATGTAAGTATTCTCCGGGTCGATTATCGTAACGCCGGAGGCCATAAGCCGCCGGTTAATCCTCGCGCGTATCTCCCCTTCCGCAGCCGCCAGCTCCGCGCGCGAGTTTATGCCAAGCGCGCTCATCGGCTCCTCCACCGGCATTCCTGCGACCTTGCCGCCTTTCCGTTTTACGATTTCCACCACGTCCGTGAGATAAAATTCCCCCTGCGCGTTCGCGGAACGCACATGCCGGAGCGCCTGTTTTAAGCTCTTTATATTGAAGCAATACGTCCCGGAGTTTATCTCCTTCAGCTTAAGCTCCGAGGGGCTCGCGTCCTTCTGCTCGACGATTTTCTTAATCTTTCCGTCTTCCCGGACAATCCTGCCGTAGCCGAACGGCTCGTCTATGAGGGCGGTAAGTATGGTTATGTCTGCCTTTTTACGCTTATGGCATGCGATAAGCCCTTTCAGCGTCTGTGCGCCCAGGAGCGGCGTATCCCCCGACACCAGCAGAAGAACCCCGTCCGCGCCCCTGAGCACGTCAAGGCCGACCCCGGCGGCGTGCGCCGTGCCCTTCTGCTCTTTCTGCAGGGCCGGGGCAACCCCTCTCGGCAATAATTCCTTTACTTTCTCCGCCTGATGGCCGATAACGACCGCGGTCTTCTCAGGCTTGAGCGCAAGGACGTTTTCCAGCGTGTGCATTAGCATCGGGCGGCCCGCCAGAGGGTGCAATACCTTTGCAAGCCCGGATTTCATCCTCGTCCCCAGACCTGCGGCAAGGACAATGCAATAAAGACCCTTCACTTAAGGGTTCTCCTTGAGGACGGCAGCCGGTTCGCCAGGCGCCGCGGAACTCTCCGCGGCGGGCGCCATATCAGGCGCAGTCTTGCCTGCCGGGGTCAAACCCGGCGCAATTCTGCCGGTTGCGGGAGCCCTTATTATATGGGTTATGTGGGTCATGTCCTCCCTGATTATAAGATTCGGCGCGGCAATCCCTGCCGAAAGGAGTATCTTTATCCCTTCCTCTATGCTTATATCCGTAAGTATTACCTGGTCTTTAGGGAACAGCCTCACATCCCCGAGGTAGAGGTTATTCGTAGGAATATATACGGTATAATGGCACTGCGCGTTCTCCGCGCCGCCGGCAGGATTGGTTGACCAGTCTCTTCCGCCGGAGCGTCCCTGGATACTGCACTCCTTCGTCAGGAAGCCGAACGAATGCACGCCCTCGCGCGGATACTCGACTATGACGAACTTCTTGAAGGCGGAGCGGTTCTCCGGCGAGAAGGCGTCGCCAAGCTGCTTGAACGTGCTGTAAAAACTTTTGAAAACGGGCAGGCGGAGCATGAAGCGTTCCAGCCTGTCCAGAATCTTCTTCCCCAGGACGGTTGTGGCAAGCGTCCCGAAGATGTATATGACGAAAAGCGACAGGACAAGCCCAAGGCCCGGATACTGGCGGCCCAGAAGCCTGTACAGCACTCCTCCAAGTATACCGTCAAGTATCCGAAAGAGCCAGACCACGGCGAGGACGCTGAGCGCAAGCGGGAAGGTTACGAATAACCCCGCAAGCATCTTCTTCTTTATCGAGCTCTTGTAATCCTCGGCCATACTTAACCGTTATTGTCCAAATTATTGACCGCGCCGGACCGCCGGGTGAAGCAGTCGTTCCGGAGCGCAAACACTTTACATGATAAGCCTTTTCGCTCTTAATCTCAAGTCTTTTCTTATTGCTTTGCCATGCTTTTTATAGTATCATTCTTCTTTCAAATACTTATCATTCTTTGGTTTTTTCGCCTTTAGCGGGTATCCCGCGGGGCAGGGACGGCGCTTTTGGATAAAAACAGTTTTATCAATGAATTAATATGCGGGACAGGCCCGGTTCTCGTCGTGGACGGGGCCATGGGGACGATGCTCCAGGACTCCGGGCTTGCCCCTGGGGCGTGCCCGGAGTCCATGAATCTGGAACATCCTGAAATCGTTACGGAAATACACCGGAAATACGCTCTCGCCGGGGCGGATATACTGACCACGAACACCTTCGGCGGGAGCCGGATAAAGCTCTCGGAGTATGGCCTGGGGGATAAAGTCGCAGAAATATCCCGCGCGGCGGTAAAGGCGGCGCGGGATGCGGCAAATCATTCAGGGCGTTCCGCCGTGTCAGAGGCCGGTCTACCGGCCATAGCGGGTAATATGGGGCCGACGGGGAAGTTCCTGGAGCCCGTGGGGGACCTGTCTTTCGATGCGGCATACGCCAATTTTTATGAGCAGGCGAAGGCGCTCTCCGACGCCGGGGCGGATTTGCTGCTTATCGAGACCATGTCGGACGTAAAAGAGGCCCGTTGCGCCGTGATAGCGGCGAAGGCGGCGGCGAATTTGCCCGTAGCCGTCACGATGACCTTCCAGCAGGACGGAAGCCGGTCTGCCGGCAGAACGCTCCTGGGGACGCCTCCGGATGTGGCAGTCGCCGTTTTGGAGGCTGCGGGAGCGGATATTGTGGGTGCGAACTGCTCCCTTGGGCCGGAAGGGCTATACGAAGTGGCCAAGCTGATGTCTTGTTACGCGACGGTGCCGCTAATCTTTCAACCTAACGCGGGGCTGCCGAAGCTCATCGACGGCAAGACCGTCTACCCGGCCTCGCCCGAAGAGTTGGGGCAGTGGGCGGAGAAGTTCCTCGGCCTGGGAGTAAGGTTAATCGGCTCGTGCTGCGGCTCCAATCCGGCGCACACAAAGGCAATAGCTGAGGCGGTGCGTAAAAAGAGCGACGGCAGCGTAACTGCCCGAAGCCGGTCTACCGGCGGCACGCGCCTTGCCAGCCGGACAAAGCTCGTATCCATCGGCGCATCCTTCATGCCTGCCGTGATCGGCGAGCGGATAAACCCCACCGGCAGAAAGGCGCTCTCAGAGGAGTTATCCAGGGGCGTTTTCAATATCGTCAAGCGCGAGGCCAGGGTGCAGACTCAGGCCGGCGCGGCGCTGATAGACATTAATATCGGCCTTCCCGGCGCGGACGAGGCGGCGCTTATGCCGAAGGTCGTGCGGGCAGTCGAAGAATCGACTGACCTGCCGCTCGTGATAGACTCCACAGACCCGAAGGCAATCGAGGCGGCGCTGAAGGAAATCGGCGGGAAGTGCCTGGTAAATTCGGTAACCGGCGACAAAGAGCGCCTGGATTCCATCCTTCCGCTCGTGAAGAAATACGGTGCGGCTGTGGTGGGCCTTACAATCGACGAATACGGCATCCCGCAGACCGCAGAAGCGCGCCTTGGAATAGCGGAAAAGATTCTGGAGGCTTGCCTCGCGCACGGCATCCCGAAAGAGGACCTGATAATCGACTGCCTGGTTATGACCGCATCCGCCGAGCAGGCCCAGGGCGTGGAGACACTGAAGGCCGTCTCGCTCATTAAAGAGAAGCTTGGGCTTGCCACATCGCTCGGCATAAGCAACGTCTCGTTCGGGCTGCCCCAGAGGCCGCTGATTAACGCGACATATCTCGCTATGGCGCTCGGACATGGCCTCGACGCCGCGATGGTAAATATCTACGACGAACGGATACGAGACGCCATGGCCGCGGGTGCGGTGCTCACGGGCCGGGACAGGAACGCGGGCAGCTATGTAAAAAATTACAAAAAGAAATCCGGAAAAGAAGTATTTCTCTCGGCAAGTGCAAAGTCTACCTCAAGCGGTAGCGCTACTTTGACTGCCGTTTCTTTAAGTGACGGAATTCGGCAAGCAGTAATTGATGGTGATAGAGATAACATAGTTAATTTAATTGAGCAATCATTGGCAAGCGGCGTCGAGCCAATGGATATAGGAAACGGTTCCCTTATCCCCGCGCTGGAAGAAGTCGGCAAACTCTACGAGTCCGGCGAGATATTCCTGCCGCAGGTGATGCAGTCTGCGGAGGCGATGAAGGCGGCTTTCGCCCGGCTCAAAAAAGAGATGAGAGGACAGGGCAAGAGCGCCGGAAAGGTGCTGTTGGCTACCGTCTACGGAGACGTCCACGACATCGGCAAGAATATCCTGGCTACGCTCCTTGAGAACCACGGGCTGGAGGTAATCGATCTCGGCAAGAACGTCAAGGCCGAGACAATTTTGGACGAGGCGGAGAAGCAAAGGCCCGACGTCATCGGCCTGTCCGCGCTTATGACCACCACCATGACGCAGATGGGCGCGGTGATAAAGGAGCGGGACAGGCGCGGACTGAATATCCCGGTCGTCCTCGGAGGCGCGGTGGTGACGGAGGGCTACGCAAAATCCGTCGGCGCGGCGGCCTTCTCCCGCGACGCGATGGAGGCGGTGGAGATATTCAAGAGGATAATTAAGGAGCAGGGCGGGCGGTAATGTCCAACGGTCTTTTCATAACGCTTGAAGGCGTAGAGGGCTGCGGGAAGACGACTCAGGCGCGGCTTCTGGCCGAATATATCCAAAACAGCGGCAGGCGCGTCGTCCTCACGCGGGAGCCGGGCGGGACGGCCATCGGGAGAAGGATTCGCGAAATCCTTCTCGACCCGGCAAGCAAGGGAATCGACAGCCGGACCGAGCTTCTGCTTTATTTCGCCGACCGCGCCCAGCACGTGGCCGAAGTCATAGAGCCCGCGCTGGCCGACGGCGCCGTCGTGATCTGCGACCGTTTCGCCGACGCGACGACGGCCTACCAGGGCTTCGGCAGGGGCATCGACCTTGAGCTTGTCGCCGATTTAAACGACGTTGCGACAAACGGCCTGACGCCGGACATTACGCTTCTCCTCGACATTCCGGTTGCCGAGGGCCTGAGGCGCGCGAGGATAAGGAACGGCGACGGAAACCAGGCGCGCGAGGGCCGGTTCGAGGAGGAGCCGGACGAGTTTCACGAGAAGGTGCGGCAGGGCTATCTGACCATCGCCTCGTGCGAGACCGAGAGATTCAAGGTTATCGATGCGTCGGGCACAGAGGAAGAGGTGCAGACGGCGATACGGGAAAAAGCGGCATTATGAACTTCTCGTCCATACTCGGCCATAAGCGGCAGATTGAGGTAATAAGGCGGGACATGTCCACGGGGCAGCTTCCCCCGGCGTATCTCTTCCGCGGCGAGGAGGGCATAGGGAAAAAACTTGCCGCGCTCGCGCTGGCAAAGGCGCTGAACTGCCCAAGCCCCGCTCCCGACGGAGACGCATGCGGGGTCTGCCAGTCCTGCCGCAATATAGACTCCGGCTGCCATCCCAACGTTATGACGGTCGCCCTGGAGATGAACCCGGACACGGGCAAGATGCGCCAGGAGATAGTCGTCTCCCAGGTTCGTGCGGCGCAGGAGTTCATATCGCTTAAGTCTGTCGGGCACGGCAGGAAGATGCTGATCGTGGACGACGCGCACATAATGAACAAGGAGGCGATGAACGCATTCCTCAAGACGCTGGAGGAGCCGCCGGATTCGAGCCACGTGGTATTGATAAGCTCGAAGCCGGACTCGCTCCTTCCGACAGTGCTTTCCAGGTGCCGCGCGATAGGGTTCTCAAGCCTGGGCGAGGAGGCGGTGGCCGGCCTTCTGATGGAGCGCAAAGGGCTCTCGCATGATACGGCGTTGATAGCCGCGCGCCTGACGGGCGGAAGACCCGGCGACGCCCTGGCTGTCGAGCCGTCCGAGCTTATGGAGCGAAGGGGTGATGCGCTGAAGCTTATTGCAAGGCTTCCGGGACTGGCTCTCCCGCAGGTCTTGAAGGAGGCGGAGAAGGCATCCGCCGAAGGAGGCGTGCTCGAAGACGTTGTAAACTTCGGGAGCGCGTGGTTCAGGGACATAATGATACTAAGCGCGGGCGCGGACTACTCGCTCGCAATCAACCGGGACTTAACCGACGAGTTAAGGATATGGGTTGGGAGGATAGGCGGATGGAGGTCGGAGGAGGCGATTACGCTCCTGGAACAGACGGGGGCGGCGCTCACGAGGACGTTCAACAGGCGGTTGACGGCGGAGGATCTGTTCCTGGGGCTGAAAACGGAAATCCTGGTCTGAGCGGAGATTCCACGCCGGAGCAGACCGGCAAGACGGCGCCCGCGGGCGCCGGGCGTGCGGGGACTTTTAACGTCGCCGGAGTGCGCTACCGCGAGGGCTGCAAGGTCTATAACTTCGATGCGGGGTCTCTCTCGCTTTCCGCCGGGGACAGGGTAATCGTGGACTCGGAACAGGGCCATGGCGTCGCGACGGTCGTAAGCGAGCCGCGCCCTGAGGAACGCGGGCCTTCCGACAAGCCGCTGAAAAGAGTCCTGCGAAAGGCGACGGAAGACGACATAAGAAGGATGGAAAAAAACCGCGAGCTGGAAGACGAGGCGTTCAGGGTATGCCAGCAGAGGGTGCTGGAACGCGAGATGGTGATGAAGCTCGTACGGGTGGAATGGGCCTTCGACAACTCCAAGGCCACGTTCTATTTCACCGCCGACGGCAGGGTGGACTTCCGGGACCTCGTCAAAGACCTCGCACACCGCTTCCATATACGGATAGAAATGCGCCAGATAGGCGTCCGGGACGAGGCGAAGATGCTGGGCGGCTTCGGGCCTTGCGGCAGGCCGCTTTGCTGTTCCACGTTTCTCCGGGATTTTGAACCGGTGTCCATAAGGATGGCCAAGAAGCAGGACCTCGTCTTGAACCCGGCGAAGATATCCGGCATCTGCGGGCGGCTCATGTGCTGCCTGGGATACGAGTACAGCCTCTACGACGACGCCAGAAAGGGCGAGAAAAAGAGGTGCTGTCAGGACCGCCCGTGCGGCAAGGACGAGGCCGGGGTGGAAGAAGTCATGGTCCCGCCTGTCAGGCCGGCGAGAGAGCCAAGACAGGGAGAGAACAAAGCGGCCCAGGGCGGCCAGGCCGCTTCGATACCCGACAAAAAGAAGAAACGCAACGCCTGGCGCAAACGCAGAAAGAAGAAGTCCGGCGGCGCAGGCGGCAACGAGGGCGGCGGAGGCGAAGGCGGGGGGCAGCCGGCATGAACGAATCCTTTTACATCACGACCCCCATCTACTACGTAAACGACGTGCCGCACATCGGGCACGCATACACCACCGTCGCCGCGGACGTGATGGCGCGCTACAAGCGCCTCGTCGGCGAGGACGTATATTTCCTCACCGGCACAGACGAGCACGGCCAGAAGGTGGAGAAGACCGCAGGCGGAAAGGGGCTAAGGCCCCGGGAGTTCGTGGACTCCATCGTGCCCCGATACAAGGAACTGTGGCGCCTCCTGAACGTCTCCAACGACGACTTCATCCGCACGACGGAGGAGCGGCATAAAAAATCCGTACAGCACCTGTTCCGCGTTTTGCAGGAGAAGGGCGACATCTACAAGGGCGAATACGAGGACTGGTACTGCATCCCCTGCGAGAGTTTCTGGACGTCGCTCCAGCTAAAGGAAGGCAATAAATGTCCCGATTGCGGCAGACCCGTGGAGAAGCTCAAGGAGGAAAGCTACTTCTTCCGGATGTCGAAATATGAAAAGCCGCTGCTTGAACATATAGAAACGCATCCGGACTTCGTCGGGCCGGAGTCCCGCAGGAACGAGATAGTGAGCTTCATAAAGACCGGCCTTCGGGACCTCTCCATCTCGCGCACGACGTTCAAGTGGGGCATCCCCGTGCCGGGCGACGAGCGGCACGTAATATACGTCTGGCTGGACGCGCTCACGAACTACATCACCGCGCTTGGCTACCCAAATACGGACGATGAAAAATTCAAAAAATTCTGGCCGGAAGAGAATCCCGTCGCGGTGCACGTAATCGGGAAGGACATACTCAGGTTCCACGCGGTATACTGGCCGTGTTTCCTCCTCGCGGCGGGACTTCCGCTCCCGAAGACTATCATGTCTCACGGCTGGTGGACGATAGAGGGCGAGAAGATGTCGAAGTCAAGGGGCAACGTGGTTGACCCGTACGCCGTCGTAGAGGAGCTCGACCGCCACGGCATCGGCGTTGACGGCTTCCGGTATTTCCTCATGCGCGAAGTGCCGTTCGGCCTGGACGGGGACTACTCCAGGGAAGCGCTGGTAAGCCGGATTAATTCAGACCTCGCAAACGACTTGGGGAACCTCCACTTCCGCACAGTGAATATGATAGAGAAGTATCTGGGTGGGGAGGTGCCGGATAAACCGGATTATGAAAAAATAAATCGAATGTATCCGGGATGGTTTCCTCTAAAACCATCGGGAGATTTGGCGGCAGTGCCAATGTTCTTCAATATTAGTATGAAAAGTATGAGTTTCAACAACGCTCTTCAGGGAATGTTTGACTGGGTTAGTTCTTTGAATAAAGTAATAGACTATTCTGCTCCCTGGACACTCGCCAAAAGCGACAAGGAAGAAGACAAGGCACTTTTAAAGGCTGTGCTCGGTGTCTCCGCACAAGCCTTAAAGGCATCGGCTGTCCTCCTTTCTCCCTTCATGCCCTCCAAGATGCAGATGATCTGGGAGCAGCTTGGACATACCGAGCCGCTTTCTTCCATGCGGATAGACATAACGAATCCATATTTCTTTATATATGAAAAAGGCCAGAAAATCAAACGCGGCCCCGCCCCGTTCCCGCGCATCGAGACCGAGCGCATAAAGGCGTTGAAGGCCGCGTCGGAGCAAAAATCCAAATCCCCCCAACCCCCCTTTGACAAAGGGGGGCAGAAGGGGGATTTATCCATCGACGACTTTATGAAAGTAGACCTCCGCGTCGGCAAAATCCTGGAGGCAGAGCGCGTCCCGAAGTCTGATAAACTTATAAAGATGAGAATCGACATCGGCGAGGAGACCCGCCAGATTGTCGGCGGCATCGGGAAGGCGTATTCGCCGGAGGGGCTTGTCGGGCGCACCGTGGTGGTTGTGGCGAACCTGAAACCCGTGAGACTTATGGGGATAGAATCCCAGGGGATGGTCCTGGCGGCGGGAGACGTGAATACGCTTAAACTCGCCGGGTTCGGCGCCGGGGACGATGCCGGTAAACCGGCGCCCGGCACGAGGGTAAAATAGCTGAAAATTTTCATAAGGGTAACTGTATGAAGATGCGTAAATTACCCGCCATTATACTTCCTGCGGCGCTCCTGCTCTTTATATCCGCCGCCCCAGCCGATGCATACCTGATTTACTTCAAGAACGGCTCCACGATGGAGGTGCTGTCCCACAGGGTGAAGGGGGACATGGTATACCTGACGATGCCGAGCGGGGAGACCGGTTTCCGGGAAAAAAAGATAGACATGAAAAAGACGCTGAAAGACTACGCCGCATACAGGCAGGTGCTGAAGAAGGCGTCGAAGACGTCGAGCGACGGAGACCGCCTGGGCGCCGTGGAGCTTTACCGGGCGCTTGTCGGGATGGACAAGGACGATGCGCGGGTGCGGTTCCTGCTTGGGCGCGAGTTTATATACCTGAAGAAATACGACGAGGCGCAATATAACCTTATGCGCGTGCTCGAGCTCGACCCGGCATACCCGCAGGTCAATACGCGTCTTGGAGACATATACTACAAGCAGAAGAAATACGACGATGCCATTGACAAATACCTCCTCGCCCTGGACGAAGACCCGAAGGACAAGGAGGCGCACCTTGGCCTCGGCATGTCCTACGCCAGGCAGGACATGTTCAACGGCGCGATAACGGAGCTTAAAAAGGCCCTTGAGTTCAGGCCGGACTACGCCCAGGCCTACGCCATGCTCGGGTTCGTATATTACAAGAAGTCGAAGTTCGACAAGGCGATGGCCGACCTCGACCGTGCGGAAAAGATAGACCCCCGGCTCCCTGAGACGCACTACTACAAGGGCCTCCTCTACGGCGTGCTCGGCGTGGAGAGCGCCGATTCCGCAAAACGAATAGATTACCTGGACAAGAGCATAGAGTCCTTCAGGAAGGCCGTGCAGCTGAGGAAGGACTACCCTGAGGCCCACGCGGACTTAGGCACCGCGTTCTATAAAAGAGGCTCCGTTGCGCGCGCGGTGCAGGAGTTCAAGATAGCAATCGCCCAGAAGCCGGACATGGCCGTCGCGCACAGCAACCTCGCGGGGATATACCTGCGGCAGGGCTATTACTCGCAGGCCGTGAGCGAGGCCAGGGAGGCGGTATCGTATGAGCCGAACCTGGTCGAGTCGTATTTCATAATGGGTAACGCATACGCCGACATGGGAGACTACGGAAGGGCCGCCCGCGCATACGACAGGTACCTCTACTACGCGCCCGACGGCGCCGCCTCTGAAGACGTGAAGACCCGGCTGGAGCGGGTGCAAAGAGAGGGCGGACAATAGTTTGGAAGGACGCTATCTCAAATACTACAGGGATTCGGCATGGCAGGCGCTGAAGGCTTATGATTACCCGAAGGCCTTTGATTACGCCATGAAGGCCCTGGCGAGAGACCAGTATAACCTTGAGGCGCTGAATACCGCCGCCATAGCCGCGACGCGGCTCGGGGATTACGGCAAGGCCGCGGCGCTCTATGAGCAGGCGCTGGTCATACAGGGCGAAACGCCGGAGGTCTATCATAACCTTGGGCTTCTGATGGCCAGGATGGGCGACCACAAGGGCGCCATCAAGGTATACCGCGAGGCCCTGGCGCTCGACCAGGAATCGGCTGAGGTATATCTCTCGCTTGCGGATTCGCTGGGCGAGACGGGCCAGGTTGAGGCTGCGCTCGCAGCCTACGACGAGGCCCTGAGGATAAGCCCCGGTCTGAAGGACGCGCTCTACAACAAGGGCATAACCTTAAACCGGGCGGAGCGCTTCAAGGAGGCGGAGGCGGCATTCAGGACGCTTCTGAAGGACGACCCCGACGAGCCGTCCTGGCTTGAGGGCCGGGCCTATTCTCTCAGCCGCCTTGGACAATACGCCGACGCGCTCAGGCTCTACCGGAAGGCGCTCGTGGCCACTCCCGACAACGCCGGACTGTCCTACAACGCGGCGCTGGTGCTTGAAAAGCTGGGACACCAGGAGGATGCGGTCATGGCGCTCGACCGCGCCCTTGAGCTCGACCCGGCCTTTCCGGGGGCCGCCCTCGAGAAGGCGAACATACTGGGGGACATGGGCGCGGACGATGAAGCGGTAAAGATTTACGACAGGGAGGCAAAAAAGAACCCTGACGACCCCCTGATATACTTCGACCGAGGCATATCGCTCGCGCGGCTTGGAAGATTCGAGGCTGCCCTTGACGACTTCGAGCGCGTCCTTAGCCTTGAGCCGGGTAATGCCGACGCCCTGAACAACAAGGGGAGCGTCCTTATCTCCCTCGGCAGGGAGGAGGAGGCCATTACATGTTTCGACGAAGTCCTGAGGGCCGATAAAAAGAACGTCATGGCGAGCTACAACCGGGCCTGCGCGTACGCCAGGGCCGGCGACGCAAAGTCCGCCGCGAACGCCCTTAAAAGGGCCGCCCATCTGGACAGGGGCGTCCTGGTCCAGGCGGAGAAAGACCATGACTTCGACCCCGTCCGCAGCTCGCCGGAATTCCAGGCCGTTACAAATAATCCTCCTTTGCCGTCTGCCCCTTGACACGGGGCCCTATTTGTCGGATAATGGCGTTGCAGGTTCGTTCTACCGAAAGGGGGACATATGCCGCGCCAACAAAAGGAACAGCAGTCCGCCGGGACCGGAATCAGCAACAAGCTGAAACTCTCCTATTTCGTCGCCTCCATTATCCCGCTCGCCGTAATGACATATCTTTATCTGTCCTACATCTCTCCGGAGATGCGGGGAAGAGGCGGTCTCGGCGTCAGCTCGATGATAGGCGTCCTCCTCCTTCTGACAATATTCCTCTCCGTAATGGGACTGGTTCTTACGAACCGGGCCGCGGGCGAGTCAATAAACACGCTTAAAAAACTCAATAACAGGATGGACGCCCTGATCGACCTCACCAAGAGCTTCAGGGAGGGTTTCTATGTCGACGTCCTGCTCGATTCCATTGCGAGCTCCGCGGCAAAACTGCTG
>JAJYGS010000109.1:0-4988 GCA_021785055.1 Nitrospirota bacterium
AAGTTTTTCTTCATGGAGATGAACACCCGCATACAGGTGGAGCACCCCGTCACGGAGATGGTCACGGGGATAGACCTCATAAAAGAGCAGATAAAGGCGGCGGCGGGGCTTACGCTCAAGTACCGGCAGGACGACATAAAAATAAACGGACACAGCTTCGAGTGCAGGATAAACGCGGAAGACCCGCAGAAGTTCACGCCGTGCCCAGGCAAAATAACCACCTACAACGCCCCCGGCGGCCCCGGTGTGCGCGTCGATACCGCCGTCTATTCCAACTACTCCGTCCCGCCGAATTACGACTCCATGATTGCGAAACTCATCGTCCACGGAAATGACAGGGAAGAGGCGATGGCGAGGATGTCCCGCGCCCTCGAAGAATTTATAATCGAGGGAATCAAGACGACCATCCCGCTCCACAGGAGGATATTCATGGACCCGGTATTCCGCTCCGGGAGGTACAGCACCGCGTTCCTCGAAATATTCAACAAGCCGTGAACGGCCGGCCCGCGCGGCCCGCAGGAGCAATCCGGGGCCTGTATGTCATAACGGAGGCGCGCGGGGCTATGGGGCACGAGGAGATTGTCCGCGAGGCGCTTGCCGGAGGAGCCAGGCTGATACAGTTCCGGGACAAATCGCTATCCAAGGACGAGTTCCGAAATCTGGCCTTCAGGCTCCGGGATATTACGAGAGGCCTCGCGGTCTTTATCGTAAACGACGAGATAGAAACCGCGCTTTCCTGCGATGCCGACGGAGTGCACCTGGGGCAGGGCGATCTGCCGCTCTCGAAGGCGCGTGAGATTGCCGGAGGCAGGCTGATAATCGGCATATCGACGCACTCGCTCGAAGAAGCGCTGGCGGCGCAAGACGGCGGCGCGGACTATATCGGTTTCGGGCCGATTTTCAATACCGCCACAAAGGACGCGGGCGAGGCCAAAGGGCCGGGCGCGATACGACACATCAGGGAGAAAATAAAAATTCCGATTGTCGCCATCGGCGGCATAAACCTCGAAAACGCTCGTGAGGCGATAGACGCCGGAGCGGACGCCGTGGCGGTCATATCCGCAATATCCGGGGCGGAAGACGCGGCGGACACGACGAGAAGGTTCGTGGAATTATTTAACGGGAGGTATTGATGCGCTGGTTAATAACACTCGCCGCATTCGTGTCGGCGGCCCTGCTTCTGGTTTCCGGCTGTTCAAAGGGATCCGGCAACGTCATAAAAATCGGCGTCGCCGGGCCGATGACCGGAGACCAGAGCCGCTACGGCGTGGATTTCAAAAACGGGGTCGGCATGGCAGTGCAGGAGTGGATGAACAAGGGCGGCGTGATGGGGAAGAAGGTGGAGGTGCTCCCGGAGGACGACCAGCACGACCCCAAGCAGGCCGTGTCCGTGGCCGACAAGCTCACGAACGAGGGCATAGCCGGCATCATAGGACATTTCAATTCGTCATGCTCGATTCCGGCGTCCAAGATTTACATGGACGGAGACATACTTATGATAAGCCCGTCCACGACCGAGCCGCAGTTTACAGACCAGGGATACTGGAACACCTTCCGGGTATGCGGAAGGGACGACCAGCAGGGGAAGGTCGCGGCGGATTTCGTAAGCGGGACGCTGAAGAAGACGCAAATCGCTGTCATAAACGACAGGACGACCTACGGCCAGGGGATAGCAGACGAGTTCAAGAAGAACCTCCCTCCGCAGGCCAGGGTAGTATACGACGGCAGCATCATCCAGGGCGACAAGGACTTCAAAAGCGTCCTGGCAAGCATCAAGAACGCGAACCCGGAAGTCGTCTACTTTGGAGGCATGTATCCGGAGGCGGGTCTCCTCGTGAAGCAGGCGCGCGAGATCGGCCTCGACGCGATATTCGTCGGCGGAGACGGCGCGATGGACCGGAAGCTCATCGACATCGCAGGAGATGACGCCAACGGCTTTTACGTGACATTCACGCCGGACCCGTCCAGCATACCGAGCGCGAAGGGTTTCCTTGCCGACTACAGGGCGAAATACGGAGAGCCGGGGCCATATTCCATTTATGCCTATGTCGCGGCGGACATCATGCTTCAGGCCATAAACGACACGAAGTCCACGGACGGCAAGGTCCTCGCGGATTATCTCCACAAAAACACATTCGACACGCCTCTTGGGAAAATCAGGTTCGCCAAGAACGGCGACAACGAAAACGCCCGTTACGTCATGTGGGAAGTCGAAAACGGCAAGTTCGTCCAGGTGACGAATTGAAGGAGATAACGCTCCGTACGAAGAGGCGCGTGGAGATGGTGAATATTACGGACGAGGTGCGGCGCGCCGCAGCCGAAAGCGGCGTCACGGACGGTATACTCCATGTCTTCGTGCCGCATACCACCGCGGCGGTTACTATAAACGAGAACGCCGACCCGGACGTCGTCCGTGACATCGAGGCGCATATGTCCGCTCTTGTGCCCAGGGACGGCGGTTTCCGGCACTCGGAAGGCAATTCCGACGGACACATAAAGTCCAGCCTCTTCGGCTGCTCCGAGACCGTTTTCGTCGAGGGCGGAAAACTCGTCCTCGGGACGTGGCAGGGGATATACTTCTGCGAGTTCGACGGTCCCCGCAGCAGGAAGGTTTTTGTAAAGGTATCGTGAGGTTTTTATGCGCGAATGCAACGTCGAGAAGAACAAATCCAAATGCACGTGCACATATGAACCCTGTCCGCGCAAGGGCATGTGCTGCGAGTGCGTTTCCTATCACAGGAAGTCCGGAGAGCTGCCGGGCTGTTTTTTCAGTCCGGATGACGAAAGGTCTTACGACCGCTCCTACGGGCGGTTCGTGAAGTCCCTTGCGAGGAGATAGACGGCTATCGTCAACAGCAAGGGCGGACTTATCCGGAACATACAGGAAGTAATATCGGCGTTCCTCAAGGAGAAGGCATGGCAAGCGGCGTAAAACCCTCCTGCGTGATATGCGCATGGAGACAGACCTGTAAAAAACAATTCGGCATGGCGGACCCTTCCCACTGCCCGGAGTTCTCGCGGGACGTGAGCATAAAGGACTACCCCGGCAAAAAAGGGATAAAGGTAATCATCCAGGGAGCGCCCGGCTCCGGGAAGACGACCCTTGTCGAACGGCTGATAACGAAGCTTCAGGACATGAAGCTCGGCGGATTCCTCACCCGCGAGATAAGGGAGCACGGCGAAAGGAAGGGATTCAAAATCATCACGCTCGACAAGCGCGAGGGGGTTCTCGCGCACGAGAAGATTCCCGGCCATCAGAAAGTCGGGAAGTATGCCGTGAACATGGAAGACCTCGAAAATATCGGCGTGAAGGCCGTCGAGCACGCGCTTGCCCATGACGACATCGTGGTCATGGACGAGATAGGGAAGATGGAGCTTATGAGCGTCCATTTCCGGGATGTTGCCGTGGCTGCGCTGGAAGGGGAAAAGCCCCTCGTGGCTACAGTCCCGGCTGAAGGCCCGGCGTTCGTCGAGGAGATAAAGGCGCGCGCTGACGTGCATCTCCTCACGATAACCGAGGCCAACCGTGACGAGCTGCTGGAAGAGGCGGTGAGGCACGTCAGGGGCGATATTCCTTGAAGGTAATGGGGTTGATACCGGCATACGACGCCCAGGGGTCGGTAGGGCGTGTGGTCGGCACGGCTTTGAAATATCTCCCGGAGGTGCTGGTGGTGGACGACGGGAGCGCCGACGATACGGCAGGCGAGGCCTCCGGGGCGGGAGCCAGGGTAATCTCCCATCCGCGCAACATGGGAAAGGGCGCGGCGCTGAAGACCGGTTTTAAATACGGCCTTGAAAACGGATACGACGCCGTCCTTACCCTTGACGCCGACGGCCAGCACGACCCGGACGAGATACCGAAGCTTCTCTCCGCCGCATCGCCCGGCTTCGGGATTGTCATAGGCGCGAGGCTCTCGGAGAGGGATAAAATTCCGCCCGCGAGGTACTGGGCGAACATGGTCGGAGTGAAGTGCATCTCCTGGAGGGCGAGGAACCCTCTGCTGGACTCCCAGTCCGGCTTCCGGATATACATGGCCGGGCTTCTGCGGAGGATGAAGGTTCGCTCCAGCGGTTTCGAGGCGGAATCGGAGATGCTCATGCGGGCGGGGAGGATTGGGTTCAAGATAAAAAGCGTCCCCGTCAGGACGATTTACAGCGAAGAGGCGCTCAAAAAAAGCCACTTCAGGACGGTCCCGGACACGTATCACATATGCATAATGTTCCTTAGGAGCTTCCTGTGGTAGGGTATAACTTTGGCTTGACAAGATTATGCCGCCGGTAATACAATAAACTCTCGTTTTTCTATAGATTGAGGAGGCAGGGAGGAATGCAGGAAGTGGAGTTGCTCGACGTAAAGGACAGGCTCAAGAAATTGATAATCCAGAGGCTTAAGCTCCAGATGGAACCGGACGGCATAGACGACGACGCGCCGCTTTTCGGCGAAGGGCTGGGGCTCGATTCCATCGACGCTCTGGAACTTGTCGTCGGCCTGGAGCAGGAATTCGGTGTGCAGGTCCCGGACGAGGCGGTGGGGCGGGAGGCTTTCGCTTCCATAAACGCCCTTGCCGAGTTCGTCCTGAAAAATTCAAAATAACTAAAGAACATGGAGGTCTTGGCGAAATGTTTCAGGAACTAAGTTTTTTCCAGCTCCTGTCGAAAGGCGGCTGGACAATGATCGTCCTGGCCGGTTTTTCCATACTTTCGGTCGCGGTAATGCTGGAGCGCGGATGGGTGTTCCACAAGGCGGAGAAGGGGAAGTCGGAGTTTCTTAACAGACTGAAGAAAATCCTGCGTTCCGGCAATGTTGCCGAGGCGATAGATCTCTGCGAAGCTTCCACCACCTCGCTCGCTACCATCGTACAGGCCGGTCTTCACTCCTTCCATCACGGCGAGGAGGCCATGGGCGAATCCATGGAGAAGGCCGCGATGAAGGAGACCCTGCACCTTGAGAAAAACCTGGGCATTATCGGCACCACAGGGAGCGTCAC
>JAJYGS010000109.1:4998-6800 GCA_021785055.1 Nitrospirota bacterium
CTGAGCGTCACGCCGTTCGTCGGGCTCTTCGGCACGGTCATCGGCATCATCCGGGCGTTTCACGACCTCTCCCTCTCGACGGGCGGAGGCGGCCCGATGGTCGTCGCCAACGGCATAGCCGAGGCGCTCGTGGCCACGGCGTCCGGCCTTTTCGTCGCCGTCCCGGCGGTCATAATGTTCAACTACTACACGCACCGCGTCAACAGGATGGTCTCCGAGATGGAGACGACCGCCTCCGAGGCAATGGACATGCTGCTTGAGAGGAAGGCATAATATGAGGCGGTGGAGCATTACCAGGACCAGCAAAACAAGAATAATGTCGGACATCAACATCACTCCGCTTACGGATGTCGTGATGGTGCTCCTGGTCATATTCATGGTCACGACTCCGCTGATGATGAACAACGCCTTCAAGATAAAGCTCCCCAAAGCCGTGACGGCGCAGCCTCAGGAGACGCAGACGACGGTCGTGTCCATCGCGCCGCCGAACGTAATCTACCTGAACAGGGCGCAGGTCAGCATAGACGACCTGAAAGGACTCCTTACCTCCCGTATGGCGACAAGCCCGGACAAGACCGTTGTCATAAAGGCCGACAGGACCGTCATGGAGGGCGAGGTCGTGAAAATCCTGGACGTGGCGAAACAGGCCGGGGCGCTGAAGCTCGCCATCGCCACCGAGCGCGGGAAAGAAGGGGCCCAGTAGGATTGCAATTGCCCTCCGACCCGCGTTCGATAGAGTCCAGGAGCTTTGAAATCATAGAAACGCTTCTCTCCGGCAAGGGCCTTAACGGGCCGGAGAAGGAAGTCATAAAGAGGGCCGTCCACGCCACAGCCGACCCGGACTTCGCCGATACCATAATCTTCTCGCAAGGCTCGCTTTCCTCCGGCATCTCCGCCATAGCCTCGTCCTGCAAAATAATAACCGACGTCAATATGCTGCGGGCCGGGATAAGCAAAAACAGGCCGGGCGGCGCGGAGGCAATCTGCTTTGTCTCGGACGAGGACGTGAGGCTCTCCGCCGGTGAAAACGGAATCACCCGTTCCGTGGCGGGCATGAGGAAGGCCGCAAGGCTCGGCCTGATCGACGGCTCCATCGTAGCAATCGGCAACGCGCCGACGGCTCTTTTTGAGATTATGCGGCTCGTGCGCGAGGGCGCCCGGCCCGCGCTTGTCGTTGGAGTGCCGGTGGGGTTCGTGGGCGCGGCGGAGTCCAAAGAGGCGCTTGAAGGCATCACGGAGGCGCCGTTTATCACAAACCGCGGCGTCAAGGGCGGCACTCCCGTGGCGGCGGCGATTGTCAATGCGATAATAAAACTTGTAACTTCATTTCCATCATAGGAAAAGGTGCGAACCCCCCTCAATCCCCCTTGAAAAAGGGGGAAGCCGGAGGCAGGGGGATTTAAACAAGGAGGGCTTTTACATGTCTTTGGCACAACGAGTAAAGGGTATTAAACCTTCTCCGACGCTCGCGGTGGACGCGAGGGCGAAGGCCATGAAGGCGGAAGGCATAGACGTGGTCGGCTTCGGCGCGGGAGAGCCGGATTTCGACACGCCTGAGAACATAAAAGATGCGGCTGTCAGGGCCTTGAAGAGCGGCTTTACGAAATATACCCCCGTCGGGGGCACGGACGAGCTGAAAGACGCGATAATCAATAAGCTCAAAAACGATAACGGCATAACATACGACCGCTCCCGGATAATCGTCTCCACAGGCGCGAAGCACTCGCTCTATAACGTCGCCCAGGCGCTCTACGGCCCCGGGGACGAGGTGATAATACCGGCCCCGTACTGGGTCTCGTATC
>JAJYGS010000071.1 GCA_021785055.1 Nitrospirota bacterium
CGCGAAGCGGCCTGTCGCGGTTCTGTTTGAATTGAAGATGATTATCAATATCATAAAAAAAACGGCATGTCAACGAAAAGATTCGGGTTGATTAAAAAAGAAGAAAGAAATATATTTAAAAAATGAAAAAATCAAAACTTGCGTTCATTGCGGCGATGCTGATGCTTTCATCCTGCGCGCCGAGGGTGGCCGTTAAGCCCATTCCTGCCGATACGCCGCCGTACCGGATTATAAAAATGGCATCCGCCGGGACGGAAAACATCAAGGGTTTCAAGGCGTTTGTAAAGGTTACGGCGCAGGCGAAGGGTAAAGGCCCTCAAAGCATGGACGGCGTTCTTTATTTTGAAAAGCCCGACAGGTTTCGTTTCACGGGGCTTGCCTTTATGGGTTTTACGGTTTTCGACCTTGTGCTGACGAGCGACAAGTTTTATTTCTACAGGCCCTCCGAGGGCTGGCTGTATACCGGCCCAAGGGAGTCGTTTAGAAAATTCCTTGCAAAAAACGGCATCCAGGCGGACCCGGAGATAATCGGGCGAGCGCTGTTTATGGAAAAAAGTGAAGGGGATGAGTTCCTTGCGGAAAAGTCGGACGACGGCTATGATATTTACCAGGCGCGGGTCGCCCCAGGAATCCTTCTGCCGCGCATGAAGGCGCAGTACGACGCCGGTCTGAACCTCAAAGAGAAAACATTCTATGACAGCCTTGCCCGCCCGTATTTGTACGTTACCATGTCCGGAAAAGGCAGGGAGGTTCTGGCTGTTGCCGGTAAAGCGGGAGCGGCAGGGACTGAAACCGTTCCATCGGCTGCGCTTCCGGCAAGCCTCACGGCCAGAGACGTCGCGCACGACATGCTGCTGACCGTGGATTTCGATAAATATATCGTAAACCCCGAAGGGCTCGACAACGATTTTACGATCGAGGGCGCGCAGTTCAAGGGCATAAGGGAAGTCAAGTAGCAGTTGTTATGCCTTTATAAACTAAAATATTCTTGACAGTCTTCAGCCTTTATGTTAATTTTCAAGCGCCTCGTCAAAGAGGCACAAGGCCTTCTTAGGTCCATTTCAATTTGAAGCCGGTCTACCGGCTTGAGGCCGGTCCACCGGCGGTCAGCCTGTTGTTTGACAAGAATCGCTTCGTTTTATTTTCCGGGGCAACGGGTTCCCGGAAATCCAGCGTCCTATATTTTCATTATTACTCACTTTTAACTGAGGTCGGGTTGCCGGTAGTTTGAAGCCGCTCTGCAGGCTTTACCGGCCCGGTCTACCGGTTTTTAACCTGAAGCCGGTCTGCCGGCTCGGCCTTCAAAGGAGGTTTTTTGACATGAAAAAGACCTATCTCCTTGCACCGGGACCTACGCCAGTTCCGCCGGAGGCGTTGACGGCCATGGCCATGCCGATTATCCATCACCGCTCCCCGGACTTTGTGCCCATCCTGGAATCCGCCAAGAACGGCCTGAAATGGCTCTTCCAGACGGATAACGTCGTCCTCATCCTTGCATCCACCGGCACGGGCGGGATGGTCGGCGCAGTGAACAACTTCCTCTCTCCGGGAGACAAGGCCGTTGTGGTGCGGGGCGGGAAGTTCGGCGAGAGGTGGAGCGAGATTTGCGAGGCCTTCGGCGTTCTGCCTATTAATATCGACGTCGAGTGGGGATACGCCGTAAAGCCTTCGCAGGTTGAGGCGGAATTAAAGAAAGACCCGTCGATAAAGGCCGTAATGATCCAGGCCTCCGAGACCTCGACAGGCGTCCTGCATCCGACCAGGGAAATCGGCGAGATAGTAAAGAAATATCCGAACTGCCTGTTCATAGTGGACGCAATTACGGCTATGGGCGTAATCGACATGCCGGTGGACAAGTGGGGCATAGACGTCTGCATAACCGGCTCCCAGAAGGCTCTCATGCTCCCGCCGGGTCTGGCGTTCGTCTCCGTTAGCGAGAAGGCCTGGAAGGCGAACGAGAGCGCGAAGTGCAACAGGTTCTATTTTAATTTTAAAAAGGAGCGCAAGAACCTGGAGAAGAACCAGACGAACTTCACCACCGCGTCCTCTCTCGTTGTCGGCCTTAACTCCGCGCTGTCCATGATGAAGGCCGAGGGCCTGGAAAGCATCTTCAAGCGCCACGAGAGGCTGGCAAACGCGACGCAGGCCGCGGTCAAGGCGATGGGCCTTAAGCTCTTCGCAAAGGAGTCCCCAAGCCTCGCGCTTACTGCCGTGGAGGTTCCGGAAGGTATCGACGGCGGGAAACTGACGAAGGTCATGCGCGACAAATACGGCGTAACGGTCGCAGGAGGCCAGGCGCAGTTGAAGGGGAAAATATTCCGCATAGCGCACCTGGGCTATTTCAATACGTTCGACATCATAATCGGTATTTCCTGCGCGGAGATGGCCTTAAAGGAAATGGGCGCGAACATAGCGCTCGGCAAGGGCGTGGCTGCGGCGGAAGAGATACTGATGAAATTCTGAAGGAGGCGTAAGATGAAAGTCTTGATAAGCGACAGCCTTTCTTCCGAGGGCGTCGAGATACTTAAAAAAGGCGGCCTGGACGTTACCGTAAAGACCGGCATGACCCCGGACGAGCTAAAGAGCGTAATCGGCGGGTTCGACGGCCTCGTTATAAGGAGCGCGACGAAGGTAACCGCCGACGTCATAGACGCGGCGAAGAACCTCAAGGTCATAGGCAGGGCCGGCTCCGGGCTTGACAATGTGGACAAGGTCGCGGCCAGCAAGCGCGGCATAGTCGTCATGAACACGCCCGGCGGCAATACCGTCACCACCGCCGAGCACGCCATGTCGATGATGATGTCTCTCGCCCGCAATATCCCCCAGGCGACGGCTTCTCTGAAGGCCGGGAAGTGGGAGAAAAAGAAATTTCAGGGCGTCGAGCTTTTCCAGAAGACGCTTGGCGTTATAGGCATGGGCGCCATAGGCTCCCAGATTGCAAAGAGGGCGCAGGCCCTCGGGATGAACGTCCTGGCGTTCGACCCGTATCTCTCGCCGGAGCGGGCGCAGGCGCTTGGCGTGGAGGTATGCGACCTCGACGCCATCTACTCCCGCTCGGATTTCATAACTATCCACTCGCCCCTGACGGACGAGACGCGCGGGATGATAAACGAAAAGACTATCGCAAAGATGAAGGACGGCGTCCGGATAATCAACTGCGCGCGCGGCGGAATCGTGGACGAAGGCGCGCTTTACGAGGCCCTGAAGTCCGGCAAGGTGGCCGGGGCCGCGCTCGACGTATTCGCAAAGGAGCCGCCGGAGGGAAATCCGCTCCTTACGCTCGACAACTTCATCTGCACGCCGCACCTCGGCGCAAGCACGGAAGAGGCCCAGCTTAACGTCGCAAGGGCCGTCGCGGAACAGCTTGTGGATTATCTCGTAAAGGGCGTGGCGAGAAACGCCGTCAACGTGCCGTTCGTCCCGCCGGACGTCCTGCCGAAGGTTCAGCCGTACCTTGGCCTGGCGGAGAAGATGGGGTCGTTCCTCGCCCAGGTATACGAGGGCGCGCTTGTTTCCGTTACGATAGAATACAGCGGCGAGGTGGCGGAGCTTGACCCTGCCCCGATTACCACGGCGGTTTTAAAGGGTATCCTTAACCCCATCCTCGAAGAGGCGGTGAATTACGTCAATGCGCCCTTCATCGCCAAGGACAGGGGAATTGAGGTCAAGGAGATAAAATCCTCCGACGACAAGGAATATCCGAGCCTTATCAAGGTAACCGCATCCTCCGGCAAGAAATCTTTCCTTGTGGCAGGCGCGCTGTATTTCAGGAAAGACCCCAGGATTGTCATGGTGGACAACTTCCGGGTCGAGGTAGTGCCGGAGGGCGACATGCTTGTCACCTCTAACCACGACCGCCCCGGCGTCATCGGTAACCTCGGCACGGCCCTGGGTGAGAACGGGATAAACATAGCCAGGATGCAGTTCGGGCGCGATGAGAAGGGCGGAAAGGCAATATCCGTCATATCCATAGACGCCGCTCCGTCCAAGAAAGTAATCGACCAGCTTAAAGGGCTCCCGAACGTGCTGTCGGTGAAATACGTGAAGATATAATGAACAGAGGATTTTGAGATGGCTAACATAGTAGTGGTTGGGGCGCAGTGGGGCGACGAAGGCAAGGGAAAGATCGTAGACCTCCTGACTTCCGAGGCGGACGTTGTGGCGCGCTACCAGGGCGGCAACAACGCCGGGCATACCGTCGTCATCGGCGGGAAACAGCATATCCTGCACCTCATACCGTCCGGGATGCTGCACAAGGACAAGAAATGCGTCATAGGCAACGGCGTCGTCATAGACCCTGCGGCGATACTTGAAGAGCTTGACGGCCTGGCGCAAAACGGCGTTATCCCAGGCGACAATCTCCTTATCAGCAAGCGCGCACAGGTCATCATGCCCTGGCACAAGGCCCTCGACGGCGCGAACGAAGGCAAAAAAGGCGGGGCCAAAATCGGCACCACGGGCAGGGGCATAGGGCCTTGTTACAGCGAAAAAATGGCCCGCACGGGAGTCAGAATTTCAGACCTTGTGGACGATGGACTGCTCAAGGAAAAAATCTTTAAAAATACAGAGGATACGAACCTCCTGCTTAATTGCGTCTTCGGCGCCGAAGGCTTCGACGCAGGGAAAATCTTTGAAGAATACAGGGGTTACGGGCAAAGGCTCAAGGACTTTATCGGAGACGCCTCGCTGTTCCTCGCTGAAGCGATAGGCGGCGGCAAAAAGGTGCTTTTCGAGGGCGCGCAGGGGACGATGCTCGACATCGACCACGGCACCTATCCCTTTGTAACTTCTTCAAATTCTACCGCCGGCGGCGCATGCACCGGCACAGGCGTCCCGCCGACGGCTATAGACGGCGTCCTCGGAGTCATAAAGGCCTATACGACGAGAGTAGGCGCGGGGCCGTTTCCGACGGAACTTCTGGATAAAACCGGCGACCTCATCCAGGAAAGGGGCAGGGAGTTTGGGGCTACAACGGGCAGGCGCAGGCGGTGCGGATGGTTCGATTCCGTCGTGGCGCGTTATGCCGTAAGGATAAACGGCGTAACGGGATTCTGCCTTACCAAGCTGGACGTCCTCGACGCCTGCGAGAAAATCCGTATATGCTCCGCCTACAGGTATAAGGGCAGCCTGCTTAAGGACATGCCGACTGAACTCGATATATTCTCACGGTGCGAGCCGATCTACGAGGAGATGGACGGCTGGAAAAGCTCCACGGCCGGCATCAGGGACTTCGGCGACCTTCCGGTTCCCGCGAGGGATTACATAAACAGGCTGGAAGAGCTTTCCGGGGCACCTTTTTCGATTATTTCTACCGGCCCGGACAGGAATGAAACGATAATGCTTGAGAACCCGTTCTCCTGGCTACACGGGAACAGACCTGTGGAACGGCTTCAGGCAAGCCGATAGATTTTAAAGGAAATTGGCTTGACTTTCGGGCGCTCCTCTGGTATTTTTGCCGCCTGATTTAAGTAGCGGGCCGCTAGCTCATTTGGTAGAGCACCGCCCTTTTAAGGCGGGTGTGCTGGGTTCGAATCCCAGGCGGCTCACCAACAAAATCAAGGGGTTACGGGCTTATCCGTAGCCCCTTTTTTCCGACTGTGCCCCCTTTTGTGCCCCCTTTGTGCCCCCTCCGCCTCAAACCCTTGCCGCGCCTGGCTCCGCGGGCTGTGCCTCTTGCGAAGCCAATACAGGCAAGGCTTTATAGCCACTGCCACTACTGAGAACGCTTACCGCATCCCTGAGATCGTCTATATCCAGGTGGGCGTACCGCTTGGTCATGTTGACATTCCTCTGTGCCAGCAGCTTGCCTACCCGGTAAAGCTCCACGCCTTTCTTCACCAGGTTGGTTGCGAAGTCGTGCCTCAGGTCGTGGTAACGGAATTCGAGGCCCAGCTTGTCCCGTGTCCTCATGAACGCCTGCGTGATCTGTGAAGGCTTCAGGGGCCTCCCGTCTTTCAGGAAGACGTGCTCCGACTTCTTGCCAGTCTCACGGAGCGCTTCAAATAATTCGCAGGCCTCGTCGATTAGCGGGATCAGCAACGGGTCTCCGTTCTTTGTCTTGGGAAGAGCCAGAGTTTTCCCCTCCAGGTCTATCTGCGCCCATTTGAGCGTCGCCAGGTTGCCTCTCCGGATGCCGGTCATCTGGGCTATCAGGATTATCGGCCTAAGCCAAACCGGGGCCGCAGCGACGAGTTTTTCAAGCTGTCCCGGTTTAAGGAATCTGGTCAGTTCATTGTTGACTGTGGGCACCCTGAACTTGTCAAACGGGCTCTTGCCTATCAGCTCCCATTCTCTAATACATAATGTGAAGACCCGCTGGATAAACTTGAGCTCTTTGGCTACCGTGGCCATGGAAACGCCGTCTTTAAGCCTTTTCACTTTATAGGCGTTCAGAACCGAAGGAGAAACCGACGATAGAGCCAGTTCGCCTATCTCCGGCAAAAACTTCCTGGCGCACTGTTCGGCCCGCTCCTGAGTCCCCACCGACTTCAGCGGCAGTTCCTCTACAAGGTACCGCTCCCAGACATCCCTGAAGAGAGTATCCTGTTCGGCGACCGGTTCTTCAAGCGGGGCCTCATCCGGCTCCGGGGCTTCCCCCAGCTTTTTTAGAAGCTGACGCTCAAGGTTCTCGGCTTTCCTTCTTGCCGTCTCGCCCGTTGACCTGCGAACGACCTTCCCTTTCCACTTTATTTTAATCCACCAGACCTTGCCTCTCAGGTAAATCACTGCTCACCTTCCTTTCCGAGGCGGCTTGGTCTCCCTTTGGTCTGACTATATATAGACCG
>JAJYGS010000106.1 GCA_021785055.1 Nitrospirota bacterium
TCGTTTACTTCTCTATTTCTATGGATACGGGCCAGTACCTGGCCTCCGGGACCTTGTTCACCGGGTCGAGTATTACCTCTGTCAGGACATTGCATCCGGCGCCCGGGAAGTGGTTGGGGATATGCACTATCCCGCGCGGAACGCCTGCGTCGAGCTTCACCGGAAGCCTTAAGAAACCGGAACGCGACCGCACCTTGACCGGCTCCCCTTCGCCTATGCCAAGACCCTTCGCATCCGCCGGGTTAAGCGCCGCAAACGGCCCTCCCACGACGAGGTTCGGCCCCTTCGACTTCCTGGTCGTCGTCCCGGAGTGGTAGAGCGATACGGCGATGTCGGCGAAGAACTGACAGCCTTCCCTGATGTCGTCTTTGACGCTCCTGGCCGCGGCTACCTTCGCGGCGATTTCTTCTCCCTTCGCCGCCCTTCTGTCGTCATATCCCTGGGAGTGCAGAATCGCGGTCCCGGATTTCATCTCTTCGTAATACGGCCACTGCACGCCGCCGCTCTCCAGCAGGTCGTACGTTATGCCGGCGTAGATAGGCGTGGAGACGGCTATTTTATCCATCACCAGCGACGGCTCCCAGTCCATCGGGCGGCCCATTTTATTAGAGATAAGAGAGATTATCTCCCCGTCAGGCCTGGCTCCGGCCAGGACTTTCATTACCGGGCGAATCCTCTGCACCCTGCGCTCGGAGTTCGTGAACGTCCCTTCCTTCTCGGCGAAAGTTGCCGCAGGAAGGATAACGTCCGCAAGAGCGGCGGTATCGCTCATAAACACGTCCTGGACGACAAGGAACTTGGTCTTCCCCAGCGCCTCAGCCGTCCTCGCCCTGTCCGGAAGCTCGAAGGCCAGGTCGGACCCGACTACGTAGAGCGCCTGTATCCGCCCTTCAGCCGCCGCGCCAAGCATCTCCATGACGGTCAGGCCGGGGGTTCTCGGAATCTCCGTCTTCCATAGCGAGCCGAGCCTCTTCCTGTCCTCGTCGCCCGCCACTTTCCTGTATCCTGGAAGCCTGTCCGGGAGAGCGCCCATGTCGCATGCGCCCTGTTCTCCGGCCTTGCCGGCCATCGGATTTACTCCGCCTCCGGAGCGGCCAACGTTGCCCGTAATAAGCGAGAGGTCGGTAAGGGCAAGCGAGTCTTCATAGCCGCAGACGCTCGCGGTGACGCCCCTGCCGAAGACTATCGACGAAGCCTGTGCGGATGCGAACAGCCTGGCCGCCTTTCTTATATCCTCAGCCGGGACGCCTGTAGTTTCCTGCGCCTTCTCCGGCGTGTTATGAGCGTAGGCGGCATTTATCTTGCCGAAAAGGGTCTTGTTCTTCTCCTCGACTGCCTTGTCCTGAAGGCCCTCTTCGAATATCACGTTCACCATCGCCTCAATCAGCCTGCCCTGCGTGCCCGGCCTGTACGTGAGCCTTAACGCGGCATGCTTTGACATGGAGTTTTTCCCGGCGTCGGCGACGATGAGCTTCGCGCCTTTCTTGAATACCGCGCGTTTTATGGCAAGCCCCGTGATGGGGTTTTCCGCCGCGGCGTCGCTGCCGATGAGCAATACGGCGCCGGACTGGGCGATGTCTTTTATCTGGTTCGTCATGCCGCCAAGACCGAAGGCGTCCTCAAGGGCGGCAAGGGCGTTTACATGACCCATGCGGGCCATGTTGTCGATGTTGTTCGTCCCCACCGCCGCACGCATGAACTTCTGGAGGAGGTAAGCCTCTTCGTTAGTATTCCGCCCGCCGATAATCGCGCCGATTGCGTCGGGCCCGGCGGAAGATTTTATCTTGCCGAACCCCTCCGCCACGAGCGATATTGCCTCGTCCCAGGACGCCTCGACGAAGCTCCCGTTCTTCTTTATAAGCGGATTGGTCAGCCTTTCAGGGTTATTCGGGAAGTCGTATCCGAACCTGCCCCGCACGCAGAGGCTGCCTCGGTTGCTGCCTTTTGTGTACGTCTCGTCCGAGAGCGCCCGCAGGATGGTATTCTCCCGGCTCTGCAAATAAAGCGTGCAGCCGTCGCCGCAATACGGGCAGATGGTCTCCGCCTCGCGCTCGACGAACCACGGGCGTATCGCGTTCTTGGTGAGCCTGCTCTGGATGGCGCCGACCGGGCAGTTGCTGAGGCAGTGACCGCAGTGAACGCATTCCTCCTCGTCCCCGCAGAAGGACTCCATCGTAACGCGCGAGCCCCGGTTCATGTCCGAGAGCACCCAGTCGCCCTGGACTTCGGCGCAGATCCTTACGCAGCGCTTGCAGCTAACGCAGCGCTCCATGTTGCGCTCGATGAGCGGGTTCTCGTAGTTGACGGGAATCTCTCGCTTCTTTTCTATGAAGCGGGAGCGGTCCGCGCCGTAGCGGAAGACATAGTCCTGTAAACTGCATTCGCCGCCCTTGTCGCAGACCGGGCAGTCCAGCGGGTGGTGCGTGAGTTGAAGCTCCAGCACGCCCCTCCTGGACTTTGCAATCTTATCCGACTCCGTTGTTATCTCCATGCCGTCGGAGACCGCAGTCGCGCAGGCCGGGAGGAGCTTCGGCTTGCCCTTTACCTCCACCATGCATATCCTGCACCCGGCATATATAGAAAGCTCTTTATGATAGCAGAAATGCGGCACGTGGATGCCGACCTTGGCCGCAGCCTCTATGATATTCGTCGGCTTCTCAAGCGAAAGCGGTATGCCGTTTATCTTTATGTTTATCATGCTCTTTTAGTGCCTCGCCCTCGCCCTCAATCCCTTCGGGCATCCGCGCGTCCTGATATGCTCTTCAAAGTCCTGCCTGAAATATTTCAGGCCCGAAAGCACGGGGTTGACCGCGCCCTCGCCAAGCGGACAGAAGCAGTTGTTGTGTATGGTATGGCAGACGTCTTCAAGGATTTTCAGGTCCTCCGTCCTGCCCTCGCCGTTTTCAATCCGGGCAAGTATCTTTACCATCCAGTCCGTGCCTTCCCGGCAAGGCGTGCAGCGCCCGCAGGACTCGTGGTAGAAGAACGCCATCGCGCGCCAGACCATGTGCACGACGCATGCGTCCTCGCTCATCACGGTCGTAGCCCCGGAGCCTATCGCGGAACCCGCGGACTGAAGCGACTTCACGTCCATTTTGATGTCGAGGTGCTCCGGAGTGAGCATGGCCGTGGACACGCCGCCGGGGATAACGGCCTTCAGTTCCTTGCCGTCCTTTATGCCGCCGCCGTGCTCGTATATCAGTTCCCGGAGCGTAACACCCATAGGGAGTTCGTAGAGCCCCGGCCTCTGCAAATGGCCGCTTATGCCGAAGACCTTCGGCCCCGGCGAGTCCTTCGAGCCTATGGAACTCCACCAGTCCGCTCCGCCGTTTATTATGTGCGATACGTTCACCAGCGTCTCGACGTTATTCACGACCGTGGGCATCCCGAACGCGCCGTGCGTGGCCATGTAAGGCGGCCTGACGCGGAACTGCCCGCGCTTGCCCTCAAGGGACTCGATAAGCGCCGATGCCTCGCCGCAGATGTATGCGCCCGCCCCCCTGTGGACGGCAAGATCGAAAGAGAAATCCGTGCCCTTTATGTTATTCCCAAGCATGTTTTTTTTGTATGCCTGGTCGATGGCGGCGTTCAAAACTTTGTAGCCTTGCGGGTATTCGCCGCGAAGATATATATAGCCCTTGGACGCGCCGATGGCGTATGCGGAAACTATCATGCCCTCGATTAATTGGTGCGGGTCTTTCTCCAGGAACGGCCTGTCCTTGAACGTTGCCGGTTCGCCCTCGTCCGCGTTCGCTATGAGGTATTTCGGGAATTTATTGACCTCGACGCAGAACTGCCACTTCATCCCGGCGGGGAACCATGCGCCGCCTCTGCCCCTGAGGCCGGAGCGCTTGACCTCTTCCAGGACGGCGGTCGATCCCATCTGGAACGCCTTGTCGAGGGATTTATAGCCGCCGTTAGCGATATAGACGTCTATATCGTTAATGTTCGGGACGTCGGCGTTTTTTAATAAAATTTTTTCCACTTATTTCAAACTTCCCAGTATCCCGTCTATCTTCTCAGCCGTCAGGTCGTAGTAGAACGTCTCGTTTATTACCATTGCCGGGGCGTTGCCGCACGAGCCTATGCACTCGACTTCCTGGAGGGTAAACATGCCGTCCGGCGTCGTCTCGCCCTCGTGAATTCCGAGCTTTTTCTCCAGGTGCTCAAGGAGCGTCTCCGCGCCCATAAGCGTGCAGGCGATATTAGTGCAGAGCATGACGACATATTTGCCGACAGACTTTTTCCAGTAGAGAGAATGATATGTAGCCAACCCCTGGGCCTTCGCGTTCGATACGCCGATTACCTCCGCCACCGCCTCGATGACATCCGGAGAAAGCTGTCCGAACTCCGCCTGGGCGGCCCAGAGCGCCGCCATCAGCGCGCTCTTCCTGTCCACGTATTTTGACGCGGCTTTCTCTATTTCCTGTAGCGTATTTTCGCTTAACGTGACCATTTATCTCCGCCGGGCGCAATGAATCGCGCCCCTACAATTACCTGTCCACCTCTCCCAAGACTATGTCTATACTCCCGATGCAGGAGACGATATCAGCGATCATATGCCCCTTCACCATCCTCGGCAGGCACGAGAGGTTCACGAAGCTCGGAGAGCGCACCTTCATGCGGACGGGCTTTTCCGAGCCGTCGGAAACGATATAGAACCCAAGCTCGCCCTTAGGCACCTCCGCGGCTGCATATATCTCGCCTTTCGGGACCGGAAAACCCTTCGACACCAGGACGAAATGGTGTATCAGAGTCTCGATGTCCTGCATAACGCGGTCTTTCGGCGGAAGGCTCACCATCGGTATGTCCGCCTTGTACGGGCCGTCCGGGATGTCCTCGACGCACTGGTTTATCATGCTGATGGACTGGTTCATCTCCTCCATGCGCACGATATACCGGTCATACACGTCGCCCTTCTCGCCCAGGGGAACTTCAAAATTCAACTTCTCGTAAGCCGCGTACGGCATGACCTTTCTCAAGTCGTAATTTACCCCGGAACCCCTTAGCGACCCGCCAGTCAGGCCCCAGTCGATAGCCTCGTCATAGGATATTATTCCGATATTCTTCGTGCGGCCAAGCCAGATGCGGTTCTGCATTATCAGGGTATTGTATTCCTCTATCCTCCTAGGCATCGCAGCCATGAATTCCCGCGTGCGCCGGAAGAATTCCGGAGTGGCGTCACGCCTTACGCCGCCGATGTTGACGTAGGAGACCGTAAGCCTCGCCCCGGTAAGGAGTTCAAACAGGTCCAATATCTCTTCCCTCTCCCGGAGGCAATAAAGGAGCACAGTGACGGCGCCGATGTCGGCGGCATGCGTGGCAAGCCAGAGCAGATGCGCGGATAGCCTGGACAGCTCGGCGACTATCACGCGCAGATAATCGGCGCGCTCCGGCACCTCTATGCCCATGAGTTTTTCGACCGCGATGGCGTAGCCCAGATTATTATTACCGCAGGAGAGATAGTCGAAACGGTCCGTAAGCGGGACTATCTGCTGGTATGTCCTGGCCTCGGCGAGCTTCTCGGAGCCTCTGTGGAGATAGCCGATATGCGGGGTGCAGGATACCACTACCTCGCCGTCAAGCTCCAGCACGAGCCTTAAGACCCCGTGCGTGCTGGGGTGCTGAGGCCCCATGTTTATGGTTATTTCTTTGGTCGTTAGCGGCATTTATTTTCTTAATGTCCCGGCGAATATCTTTGTCAATTCAATCCAATTTCCCTGCGCGGCCATACCCGCCCCCGGCCCCTATTCCGGCCAGGGCTTGAAAGTCCATTCCGGGCCTTCGATGGGGTAGTCTTTTCTTAACGGATAGCCTTCCCAGTCGTCCGGCAGGAGTATCCTTCTTAAATCGGGATTGCCACGGAAAACGATTCCGAAGAGGTCGTACGTCTCCCTCTCGTGCCAGCAGGCCGTCTTCCAGACGCCCGACACGGAAGGCACCCACGGGTCTCCGTCGTCCTCCACCGGCACCTTGAGGCGGACACGATGACCGTGCATCATGGAATGCATGTTGTAAACGACTTCAAACCTCGGCTTTGAAGCCGGTCGGCCAAGCCAGTCCACCGCGGTAATGTCTATCAGATAATCCATCCGTACGTCCGGGTCGTCCTTCAGGAAACGGCATATATCTTCGAGCTTTTCCCGTTTAAGAACGGCCCAGCTCTGACCGAAGGCGCTCCCGGAGCCGGTAACTTCGTCCGGGAACCTTTCCCTTATCTGTTCGATAATGTTATCGGGGTGCATAGGTTTATATATTCCCCTCTTCGGCAAACAAAGGCTTTCGCACGTATCTGCCGGTCATTATCTTGTCCTGGAGCTTCTTGATGGCAAAAAACAGGGCCTCCGGCCTGGGCGGGCAGCCCGGCACGAATACGTCCACGGGCACTATCTGGTCTACGCCCCGAACGACGCTGTAGGTCTGATAGATGTTCCCTGTGCAGGCGCAGCTTCCCATTGCCACCACCCACCTCGGCTCCGGCATCTGGTCGTATACTTTTTTTAGGACGGGGGCCATTTTTTTGGTAAGCGTGCCGGCGACTATCATGAGGTCGGACTGGCGCGGCGTCGCGCGCGGGATGACGCCGAAACGGTCGAAGTCCATCTGGGGCGCGCCGTAGGCGTGTATCATCTCTATCGCGCAGCAGGCCAGGCCGAATGTCATAGGCCAGATTGAGTACGCCC
>JAJYGS010000067.1 GCA_021785055.1 Nitrospirota bacterium
TCACGGCAATGACGGATGTAAACGGCCAGGTCGCGCAGACGTATGAATACGATTCCTTCGGGAACATAGCGAATCAGACAGGTAACATCGAAAATCCATTTACATATACAGGCAGGGAGTATGACGCTGAGACGGGATTATATTTCTATAGGACAAGATCCTATGATCAAAAATCAGGAAGATTTGCAAGCGAAGATCTGATAGGGTTTAGGGGAGGTTTAAATCTATATGAAGCTACGGATAGTGTCGGAAAACCCTCCGTGTCTCAGGCCAACTTATACAATTTTGTCGATAATAATCCCGCAAATGAAATAGACCCTCTTGGTAAAAACCCAGGAAACGGTGTAGCTAATGCAGGAAACGCCTGTCAGCTACTAAATTATTTTTTCAATTTTTGGGCAGGATGGCATACAGCAAAATATTATGTATCGTGCGATAGCTGTCATCAGCCAATACCAGAAATACACTCTCCAAATTATAGGCCACCGGTGCTTTGTCCTAATGGTTGTTGCAACCGGCAACGTGAAACTGGATGCCATCCGCCGTCTGAGGCGCCGGAATTGGAAGGACCAACTGAAAATCCAAGGTGGTGACAGATTGAAAATTCTTAAAGTATTAAAATATTCATCCCTGATAATGATAGTTGGCATGGCCTTTATAATTGCCTTAAAAACATATTATCATACAACAGGTTATATTTTCGATTCATTCCTTTTACTTATATACATGCTAACTTCATTTTCTGTTTTTGTCTTTTCAAAATATACGAAAATTTCTAATCGAATTTTATTTTCGACAGGATTTCTTTTGTTTTTTATTGGCATTATCGGATTATTTTATTTTCTAAAATATTATTTATTGATAAAAGAGCCATATATGTTACCGCCCGTTATTTATTTTCTCTTGCTGATTATCAATAGTATTTTAATCTTTATAATTGGTTTAATAAAAGGAAAAATTCCAAAGGATTTCAAATGATACTGACATTATATACATACGGTTACGCCGATGGCAGGAGGACTTCGCTTGCGTATCCCAATGGAGTCGCGGCTTCGTATGATTATGACGCGGCGGGCCAGGTAACGGACATCGTAAATGCTATTAACGGCAATCCCGTGGCGTATAACTCGTATACCTACGATGCGCTTGGAAATAGATTGACAAATGAAGACCAAAACGGGATAAATACATATTCATATGACGTGTATCAACAGCTTGCCAAGGCCCTGCATCCCGACCAGCCGGAAGAAGATTATGCGTATGACGGCGTCGGGAACAGATTGAACGGAAGCGGATTGAATTATACATACAGCGCGGGGAATCGGATGCTGACGAAAGATATAAATAAATATTCATATGACAATAATGGGAACACAATCAGCAAAACGTACGCGAGCGGCCAGGTGGCGCGAGAAGTATGAATACCACCTCTAAACTCCATATACTGCCGTTCGGGCCGCGGGCGTGGGAGCGGCGGAGGGAGATATTCGCCGGGATAGCCGGTAGACCGGCGTCAGACGGTAAATCATCTGCGTTTCCGGACTTCCGCGACGTGCTGATACTCGTCCCGAACGAGCGTAAGGTGAAGCCTCTGCTCGCGCTGTTCCTGGACGCGCTCGAACAGGCTGGAGTTTGCAGACAGAACGCCGGGGCCGGACGGTCCGATGCGGCTCGAGCCGCAGGTCAACCGGTCGCCTGCATACCGCCCGCGGTCATGGCGCTTAACCGCTTTATGGAGTCCCGCATCCGTGGCGTGAAGATAATCCATCCGCTTGCGAGAAAGCTCCTACTTGAGGATATTTGCCGGGGATTCAAGGGGAAGATGCCGGGCCTTGAGGACGAGGAGCTGGCCGGGTCTCTTTCCGGGCCTGTATCCGATGCGCTGGAGAGGGTATACCTCAATAACGCCGGGGCGTTGCCGGATGACGGCAATACCCTTTTCCCGGCGTTGGCTTATGTAAAAAAAGAATACGAAAAGCGCCTGCGTAAACCGGGGCTTTCCGACCGGGCGGCTGTTTTGGCGGGTTGGGAGCCACAGGGCGAGGATTTCGCCGAATACCGGGTAGTCGTGCTGGACGGGTTCTACGATGCGCTCCCACATGAGCTTAGACTGATGAAGGCGGCGGCTGGGCGACCGGCTCTCGATCAGGCGGCCCGATGCGGCTCAAGCCGCTTTCATTTTATTCTTGAGGCTCAAGGGTTTTCGGAACCGGAACTTTCCGCCGCAGGCATGCCTTATGCCGGGACGGACAGGCTTATAAACGAGCTTTTCCCGGGCGAAACGGCCTCGTTTTGCGCCCCGCGCGGAGAAGAGGACGCGCGTATATTTGCCGGGGCCGTATTCCTCGGCAGGCCGATAAGCGAGACGGTGCGGCTTCTGGAAACCGGGCCGGTAGACCGGCTTCGAGACGGGCCGGAAGGAGTAAAAATTATCTCCGCGCTAAGCCCGGAGGACGAGGTGGTATTCATCGCCCGCACGATCAAGGAGCGCGCGATTAAAGGCCGGATAGACCTGGACAGGACGCTCATCCTCTTCCCGGAGCCGGAGGCATACGCGCACGCCCTGAAGGAGATCTTCACGGACTACGGCATCCCGTACAGCTTCGGGGAGACAAGGCCACTTCTGAGCGACCCCCCGGTTCAGTTCTTCATAGACCTTCTTTCCATACCCGCGGAGGGTTATCCCTTCCGCCTGGTGAGGCGGGCATTTTACCTGCCGGGGAGTTCGCCGGGTGCGGCGGCGGACTTCGAGCTTCATATCCGCGACAGGAGCCGGACAACCGGTGCGGCAGCCGCCGGACGAAACTTCTGGGAGGCGCTTGCCAGGGAGAAGCGATCCCTTTCGGGAGAGCTTTCGAGGATTCTGGACTGGCTTGGGCCGCTCGACAAAAGGGATCTGCCTCCGGCAGGATGGGCGGAACTTGCGCTCGGACTGCTGGGCAATACCGGCATGAAGGACTCCCTTGAGCCGCTTGAGAAAATACTTGCGGAGCTTCGGGAGGCCCTGAAAAACCTGAACCTGAAGATAACTCCGGGGCGGTTTATTTCCATGCTTAAAGACGCGATGAGCGGGGGCGGGGCCGGACATGCAAACGAGTTCCGTGGCGTCAGGGCGCTCGGCAGACTGGAGGCGTTTTCCGAGGGGTTCGAGACAGTCTTTATCGCGGGAATGAATTCAGGCGTTGTGCCGCCCGGCACGCGCCAGGATGTATTTTTCGGGACAGCCGCCTGGTCTTTGGAGGGCAGGACGCGGGATTCCCGGCTCTTCACGGGGCTTCTGCTTGGAGCTAAAGAGGCGTATCTCTCATACCCGAAAGAGAAAGGCGGGAGGGCCGCGTCGCCGTCTCCCTGGATAATGGCGTTAAGGCCGTATGTCATCGCAGGGCAGGCGGAAGAAATAACCGACTATTCCAGGCCGTCCGCGCCTCAGGCCGCTATGGGAGCGGGCGAGCTTCAGCGTGCCCTGGCGATAAACGGCTGTCAGCCTGAAAACGAAGAGACGCCGCCGGAGGTCCGCTATCCGCCGCAGGAGAGGCGCAGGTTTTCGGTCACGGAGCTTGAGGACTACATCAGGTGCGGCTACAGGTATTATCACCGTTATATGCTGCGCGACATGCCGCTTGAGGAGCCGTCGGAAGACGGCGCTCCGGACATGGCGGGCAGGGTGGTGCACGACATACTGGCGAGATTTTACAGCAAGCGCACGGGCCCCGTGAGGCGGGAAGAGACGGATGAGGCCCGTAAGGAGCTGTCGAGGCTTGCGGAGCGTGAATTTGCCAGGCTCCCGGACAGTCTTGCCAACCGCGAGGCAAAAAGGAAGTTCCTGGAGAAATATGTCCCGCGCGTCCTTGCGGCGGACTCGGAACTCCCTGTCGGAGTCGTTATAACGGATGTCGAGAAGAAGGTCGATGCCGAGATTCCCGCAGACGATACGGAGACGGTAATAATAACGGGAAAGATCGACAGGCTTGAGATCGACGAAAACGGCTCGTACACGCTGGTGGACTACAAGACCGGGCGCTATCCGAACGGGAAGGATATTCCGCTTGCGAAGGAATTCCAGCTGCCGCTTTATGCGTATCTCCTCCGGAACTGCCTGCCGGACAGAAGACCGTCGTCCTTCGTTTATTACAACCTCGGCAAAACGGGAAACGCCCGCGACGTAATCTGCTACGACAGTACCCGGTATACCGGAAAGGCGACAAAAAACAAAAAGAGGAAACGCGAGGACGGCGCACAGATGGACGAGTACGTGGACGGCGTAACGGCGAAAGCGAAGGAGGCCGCGTGCGGGATAATCGAAGGCAGGTTCCCGAAGGCGGACAGCAAAGAGGAGTGCAGGTATTGCGAACTGGCCGACGCCTGCCCCGGCGGCGAGGAAGGCGGCGAAGATGAGGATTGACGGACAGGCGAGGGCGGGGAGGCCGGGTATATCGGCGCTCCTTACGGCCCCGGCGGGCTCCGGGAAAACGCGCGCGCTTGTGGGCCGCATCGTTACGCTCCTCTCCGCCGGCGCCAGGCCGTCCGACATTGCCGCCATAACGTTTACGGAAAAGGCCGCAGCCGAGATGAGGGAGCGGCTTTTCAGTACCTTGAGCGACCCGGCGCTCTGCAAATCCACGGCGAAAGAGGCCTTTGAGCTATCCCCGGAAGATCTCCCCATGCCGCCCGCTATTACGCTGGAAGAGATTTTCGGGAGTCTGATACGGGAGCCGGACTCACTTAAAATCGGCACCATCCATTCATTCCTGCTCGACATGCTGCGCTCCTATCCTCTTGAGGCGGGTCTGCCTGCGGACTTTGAAATCCTGCCGGAGACGGGCCTCCTGCTTCGGCGCGACGAGGCGGTGGAGGAGGTCTTTAGGCTCCTTGAGGGGGGCGCGCTGTCGAACGAATGCGATATGCTGTACATGGCCGGGTATGACATAAGAAAGCTCCGCGCCCTTGCAGCGCTTTCCCTTGAGAAACGCGGCCTTATCGCCAATGCGCGCAAAGGCTCAGGCGGCCTGGGGCAGAATGCGGAAAGAACCGCCTCGATGCTCCGTGAGACGACAGCGTCCGGAGCTGTGCAGGCCCTGGCCCGGCAGGCCCTTCGGCTTATCCCGGATATACTCGACGACGAGACCGCAAAATCCCTCGCCGCCCTCTCCGGCCTGAGCGAGCCTGACGGCCTGCCGGAGATATTCGACGCCTTAAAGGGATTTTTTTACACGGACAAAGGTTCTCCGCTTGTCAATATTCCACCGGCGAAGAAGGAGTTCAAAGAAGTTTACGGCAAAACGGAATGGACGGCAAAACGGGAAAAATGGGAGGAAATCTATACCGCGCTCCGGGAATCATTCTCAGACCTTGCGCGTCTCTACGACTCCACCGTCTCAGCTGGGGCGGTGTCCGCGTTCCTCTCGCTCTCAAGGCTCTCCGGCGAGGTCTACAGGAAGATGTGCCTGCGGGACGGCTTTATAGACTTCGAGGACATAGAGATATACGCGCTGAAGCTCATTGACTCCCGCCCGGATATCCGGCTCCCAAGACACCTGCTCGTGGACGAGTTCCAGGACACCTCCCGTATACAATGGGAACTGCTGGTCAAAATCGCCGGAGAACAATTTTCCGGCGAAGGTGCTGAGGGTTTGAATTCCCCGACCTTTTTCGCCGTCGGGGACGTAAACCAGTCGATATACCGCTTCAGGAAGGCGGAGACGCGGTTGACGAAAGACCTGCGCGCCCTGATGGAAGAACGGATTGTCCCGCAGAAACGGGACTTCCCGGAGCTCGACATAAACTTCCGGAGCGCGCCTGAGATAATAGAATTTACCGGCCAGACGTTTGCGCCGCTTCTTGGCGGCCGGTCGACCGGCTGCGGACGGGCGGCCAGCTGTAGCGCAAATAACTTCAGGGGCGGTGTCAGGCTCAGGCTTGACGGCGACGAGCCGCGCGCCCTGGCGGAGGAGGTTATAAAGGCCCTTCGGCTCGACGTCGAGGCCGGCGGCGAAGTCCGGAAGGCGCGCCTCGGCGACATGGCCGTCCTGATACAGTCCAGAAGCAGGCTTAAGGATTACGAGCGGGCATTGAGGAGATGCGGCATACCGTTCCGGGTACTGGGCGGGACGGGGTTTTTCGCGCAGGACGAGGTGCGGGCAGTCCTGGCCGTCCTGAAGTATCTTGAGAACCCCTCCGACACCTTTTCGCTCCACATGGCCCTTGCATCTCCCTTTTTCGACATACCGGAGGGGCTTATACCGCCGTTTGCGGATAAAGACCCCATAGCCTGGCTTGCGGAGTCGGGCCGGGCCGACATTGCGGGGCTTTTCGTGAATTGGCGGGAGGCGGCGTGGACAACGCCGTTTCCTGAGCTTGTGGATCGCATAACAAACTTCGCCCGAAGCCGGTCTGCCGGCCAGGCGGTATTCAACCTCGAAAGGCTCTCAAGGCTCGCGCGCGATTTCGGACGGTCAACCGGCAACGGACACGGGGGCGGTATGTCGGGCGGGGGGCTGCACGACTTTGTGGAGTGGGTGCGGGATTATAAAAAGGGCGGGGATCTCCCCTCCGCGGACGCGCGCCAGGGCGGGGACGAAGGCGCCGACTATCTGACTATACTCACAATTCATTCGGCGAAG
>JAJYGS010000156.1 GCA_021785055.1 Nitrospirota bacterium
GGACAAGGCCAAGGTGATTACGGAGCTCAAAAGGCTCGCCAAGTCCGCAGAAAAGATATATCTCGCGCCCGACCCGGACCGTGAGGGAGAGGCCATCGCCTGGCACGTCGCGGAAGAGATAAAGGCGCCGGGCGAGAAAATCTTCCGCGTGCTTTTCAACGAGATTACGAAACGCGGCGTTACCGAGGCCATGAAAAGCCCCGGCAAGATAGACATGAACAAGGTGGACGCCCAGCAGGCAAGGCGTGTGCTGGACAGGCTGGTCGGATACCAGGTAAGCCCGCTCCTGGGGAAAAAGGTAAAGTGGGGAGCATCCGCCGGGAGGGTGCAGTCCGTGGCCTTAAGGCTCGTCGTGGAACGCGAGCGCGAGATACAGGCCTTCGTTCCGAAGGAATACTGGAGCATTACAGCGGCCCTTTCGGCTGACAGCCCGCCGCCCTTCACGGCGAAGATTATAAAATCGGACGGCAAAAAGCTTGAGATACTCGCTTCCGCCCATGCCGAAGAAATAACCGCCTACTTGAAAGACCAGGCCTTCATCGTCTCGAAGGTGGACAAAAAGGAGAAGAAGCAGTATCCCGTCCCGCCTTTTACGACCAGCAAACTCCAGCAGGAGGCCGCAAGAAAGCTCAGGTTCTCGGCCAAGAAGACGATGCTCGTGGCCCAGCAGCTCTACGAGGGCCTGGAGATAGGCCCGGAAGGCGCCGTCGGCCTCATAACCTACATGAGGACGGACTCCACCCGCGTATCCAGGGAGGCCGTGGAGGAGGCGAGGGCCTTGATAGCCTATAAATACGGGAAGGACTATCTCCCGGAGAAGCCGCCCGTATATGCGTCCCAGAAGAAGGCGCAGGAGGCCCACGAGGCAGTCCGACCGACGTCTGTGGCAAGGGATCCGGAATCCGTTAAAGACTACCTCGACAAAGACCAGCTCGCGCTCTACCGCCTGATATGGAACCGCTTTCTGGCCAGCCAGATGAACCCGGCAGTCCTCGACATGACCGGCGTGGACATACAGGCGGGCAGATACGGCTTCAAGGCGACAGGTTCGATAGTGAAATTCCCCGGCTTCAGGGCGCTCTACATGGAAGGCAAGGACGAGGAAAAAACCGACAAGGAGGCGGAAGAGGGAGAGACCGAGACCTCCGTCAACCTGCCCCCGCTCCGAACCGGAGACCTCCTCAAACTGAACGAGCTTACCCCCCGCCAGCACTTTACGCAGCCCCCGCCAAAGTATACGGAGGCGAGCCTTGTAAAGGAGCTTGAGGAAAAAGGAATAGGCCGTCCGAGCACCTACGCCGCAATAATGTCTACTATTGTAGACCGTGAATACGTCGAGAAAAAGACGAATGCGTTCTCCCCTACGGAGCTTGGATTTATCGTGAACGACCTGCTGGTGGAGAGCTTCCCGGACCTCTTCAACGTAACCTTCACGGCGAAGATGGAAGACGAGCTCGACCTGATAGAGGAAGGGCGGGTGCAGTGGGTGGACACCGTCAGGGAATTCTACGACCCGTTTGAAAAAGACCTTATAAACGCCCAGAAGGGGATGCGAAACGTCAAGCGCGAGGAAACCCCCACGGACATCGAGTGTGAGAAGTGCGGCAGAAAGATGGTCATAAAATGGGGCAGAAACGGACGGTTCCTGGCCTGCCCCGGCTACCCGGAATGCAAGAACACCAGGGAGCTTCCCGGCGAGGGCGGAGACCGCGGTTCCGCCGCCGGTCAACCTGCCCCTCAGCCTGAGGCGACAAACGAAAAATGCCCGAAGTGCCAAAGCCCGATGGTAATAAAGTCCGGACGGTTCGGGAAGTTCATGGCATGCAGCGCATACCCGAAGTGCAAGACCACCAAGCCGATACCTCTTGGCGTAAAGTGCCCCAGGTGCGGCGGGGAGCTCTCCGAACGCAGGACGAAGTCAGGCAAGCCGTTCTACGGGTGCGCCAATTATCCGAAGTGCGATTTCGCCTCCTGGGACAGGCCCGTTCCGAAGGAATGCCCGGATTGCAAAAACCCGTATCTGGTTGAAAAATACAGCAGGAAGGACGGCCCGTACATAGCCTGCCCGAACAAGGACTGCGGATACAAGGAAGAGCCTGCCGGGGAAAAGGCTGCGGCAGGCGGGGCGGGTGGAACAGGGGAAAAATAGCAGATGTCCGAACAGGGTATAGAGGTATTCTTAGACGAGCAAAGGGTCTTCCCGCCAAGGGCAAAATTTTCCAAGAACGCCCACATAAAGAGCATGGAGGAATACGAAAGGCTCTACAAGTGGTCGGTCGAGGATCCGGAAGACTTCTGGGCGGAGATGGCCCAGACGAACCTCGTCTGGTTCAAGAAATGGGACGAAGTCCTCGATTACGACTTCGGGAAGCCTTATATAAACTGGTTCAAGGGCGGCAAGCTGAACGTCTCCTACAACTGCCTCGACAGATACGTCCATGCCCCGTCCTACAGAAACAAGGCCGCGATTATCTGGGAGGCCGACGACGGAACCTACAAGACCTATACCTACCAGCAGCTCTACAGGGAAGTCAATCGCTTCGCCAACGTCCTTAGGAAAAAAGGCATAAAGAAGGGAGACCGGGTCTCCATATATCTCCCGATGATACCGGAGCTGGCCATATCCATGCTGGCCTGCGCTCGTATCGGCGCCGTGCACAGCATAGTCTTCGGGGGTTTCTCCGCCTCCGCGCTGAGGGACAGGATTCAGGACTGCGAGGCCGCGCTCCTGATAACGGCGGACGGAGGCGTAAGGGGAGGCAGACACGTGCCCCTGAAGGCCGCCGCGGACGCGGCGCTTAACGAATGTCCCTCCGTGAAGAGCGTTATAGTCGTCAACCGCTCGGACAAGGGCGCCATAGACATGGAGCCGGGCAGGGACTCGTGGTGGCACGAGGAGATGTGCTGCCGTGAAGTCGCCAACTACTGCCCGCCCGAGTGGATGGACGCCGAAGACCCGCTATTCATACTCTACACCTCCGGCTCCACGGGCAAGCCCAAAGGCGTGCTGCATACCACCGGCGGCTACCTGCTCTACACGAACCTTACCTTCCGATGGATCTTCGACTACAAGGAAGAGGACATACATTTCTGCACTGCGGACATCGGCTGGGTAACGGGCCACAGCTACGTCGTCTACGGCCCGCTCAGTAACGGGGCGACCACGCTGATATTCGAGGGCGTGCCTACATACCCCGACCCTGGCCGCTTCTGGCAGATAGTGGAGAAGTTCGGCGTCAATATATTCTATACCGCGCCCACCGCTATAAGGGCGCTCATGAAGGAAGGCGAGAAGTGGCCGGGGCTCTACGACTTATCCTCCCTTAAAGTCCTGGGCACCGTGGGCGAGCCGATAAACCCGGAAGCCTGGATGTGGTATCACAATAACATCGGCGGCGGCAAGCTCCCCATAGTGGACACGTGGTGGCAGACGGAGACAGGCGGAATCCTCATCACGCCGCTCCCCGGCGCTACGACGCTCAAGCCCGGCTCCGCGACCAGGCCGTTTCCGGGCGTCGTGCCGAGGGTTGTGGACGAGAAGGGCAAGCCCGCCCGTCCGAACGAAGGCGGCTATCTGATAATCGAAAAACCCTGGCCCGGAATGATACGCGGCACCTGGGGAGACCCGGAGAACAAAAGGATAAAGGACGTCTATTTCAGCCGTTTCCCAGGCGCATATTTCACCGGCGACGGGGCAAGGGTGGACGAGGACGGAGACTACTGGCTGATGGGACGCATCGACGACGTAATCAACGTCTCCGGCCACAGGCTCGGCACGGCTGAGGTTGAGAGCGCGCTCGTATCGCACGAGGCCGTGGCCGAGGCCGCGGCAGTCGGCTACCCGCACGACATAAAGGGCGAAGGCATATATGTATATGTGACGCTCAAGGACGGCTACGCCGCCTCCGATAATCTAAAAAAGACGCTCATCGGGCACGTCAGGACTGTCATAGGGCCTATCGCCTCTCCGGACAAGCTGCAGTTCGCGCCGGGGCTTCCCAAGACCCGAAGCGGCAAGATAATGAGAAGGATCCTTCGGAAAATAGCCGCGAACGAGCTTGAGAGCCTCGGAGACACCTCCACGCTGGCCGACCCCTCCGTCGTAGATAACCTGGTTGCTAATAAATTATAAAAATTTCTATTGACAATAGTATTCCAAATAATTTATATTTCAGCGCGAGGTTGCCGCGCTGTTTTGTTGTACGCGGCTTTTATCTGACGGGGGCGGGAGCCGCCATTTTAAAAACCGGCTGAGTATTATAAACATGCCGGTCAGGTCTTAAAGAGACGGAAGGAGCTTTATGAGGGGAAAGGTCAAGTGGTTTAACGAGAGCAAGGGTTATGGTTTTATCGAGCCGGAGAGCGGCAAGGACGTATTCGTTCATTTTTCGGCGATAAAGATGGAAGGCTATAAAACGCTTACGGAAGGCCAGGAGGTGGAGTTCGACGTTACCGATGGGCCGAAGGGCCCGCAGGCCAGCAACGTAACAGCCGGCTGATAAAAAAGGCTTCTTTAATACCCGGCCCCGGAAGATTTCTTCCGGGGCTTTTATTTTTTATGGCTTGAATTTTTAAGCCATAGCTATTATGATGAACGCTGATGGAAAAACTTCACCTGCTGATTGTAGACGACGACGAGGAAGTAAGCGAGTTTATGAAGCTTCGCCTCGGCCGCGATGCGAAGCACTTCGTCATCGACTGCGCATATACCGCCGAAGACTGCCTTAAATACCTCCAGGAAAATAAAGTAGACTGCGTGCTCTGTGATTACCAGATGCCGTCCATGGACGGCATGGAGATGCTACTGTATGCAAGGGAAAAAGGTCTGGACGCGCCGTTTATTTTCGTTACCGGCCAGGGCAGCGAGGAGATAGCGAGGGAGGCGTTCAAAAACGGGGCGTTCGATTATTTCACCAAGGAGATAGGTTTCGCCCATTTCGCCAGGATAATCAATTCCATCGAGCAGGCGGTGCGGCAAAAACATGCCGAGAAGGCCAGAGCCGACGCGGAAGAGGCGATGAAGAAGCTCGAACGGCAGAGGTCCGATCTCTTCGCGATGGTATCGCACGATATAAAATCCCCCCTTACGGCTATAATGGGATATTCGGACATGCTGCAAAAGGAAACGGCGAAAGACCAGGAAACCAGCCAGATAATGAGCGGCATCAGGAGCAGCTGCCGTAAGATAAACGGCATCATGGAAGACTTCTTTGTCGTTTCGCGCCTGGAATCCGCAAATTATTCTCTTGAGGAGTCGCTTTGCGACCCGGCAATACCGCTTCGGGATGCGGAGAAGGATTTCGCCGCGCAGGCCCTTGGCAGGAAACTGCGCTTCAGGGTCAGGATAGAACCGGGGCTTCCGGAGATAAAGGCGGACAGGACGTTCCTGCACAGGGCGCTCTTTAACCTCATCCAGAATGCGTTTGCCTATACCCCGTCCGGCGGCGAGGTCACCGTAAGCGCGGCACTCGGCCCCGGCGAAAAAGAAATAATTTTTTCCGTTACCGACAGCGGTCCCGGAATACCCCCTGATGAGCAGAAGAAGGTGTTCGAGAAGTATTACCGCCTGCACAGTCCCGCCGGGAGAAAGGGAAACGGCCTGGGGCTGTATCTCGTAAAGTCCGTCGCACTTGCCCACGGGGGCCGCGTGCTCCTCCAGAGCGAGCCGGGAAAGGGAAGCACGTTCTCCATAATCCTGCCGGTGTAAGCGTCTCCCGCCAATCCTGCCGAATATCCGGGTAATGATATAATGTAATTATATGATTCTGTTACCGTCATTCCTGCGAAAGCGGGGGCGACAGGCGGGAAGCAATCGCCCCTCGGCCATTTGTCATGTGGAGGTCATAGAGATGTGGAAGCAGCGCCTGAAAGAGAAGGTATTCACCATCCAGAAAATCCTGCTCATACTCGTTGGCGTTTTTATGGTCTATTCCCTGGCGGGTTTTTTCGTCATTCCGCCCATAGTGCGCAACATTGCGGAAAAAGACCTGTCCAAAAGCTTGAAAAGACCTGCAACCATCCGGAAAATCAGCTTTAATCCATACAACCTTACCCTTACGGTCTACGGCCTCTCCGTGGCCGGGCAAAAAGGCGGCAGATTCATATCCGTTGGCAAGATAACAGCGGATTTCCAGATAGTATCTGTCTTTAAAGGCGGCGTGGTTTTAAGAGAGCTTGTGGTGAACGACCCCTATGTGAGGATTGTACGGAACGAAGACTTGACCTACAATTTTTCGGACCTGATCAGCGGTTCTAAAAAGAAAAAAGGGAAACCGCTTAATTTCTGTCTCGACAATATAATCATAAGCGGCGGCAGAGTGGATTTCGACGACCGGCCCAAAAAAGCCTCGCACATCATTGACGGAATAACCATCATGGTGCCGTTTATCTCAAACTTCAGATATGATACAGGCACATTCGTGCGCCCCGCCTTCTACGCCAGACTCGACGGAAGGCCGGTAGACCTCAAGGGCGAGACAAAGCCGTTTGCAAAGGGAGAAGAAACGCTGTTCAACATAAGGGTTAACGCCCTGAATATACCCAAGTATATGGAATATCTCCCGAAACAATACAAGCTC
>JAJYGS010000112.1 GCA_021785055.1 Nitrospirota bacterium
GTCGCTGAGCTTCACGCGGGTGATGGTGACGAAGCCGATGCGCGGGTCTTTAGTCTTCCGGAGCAGTATGTCGGACAGTTCGGCGCGTATCTGTTCGCTCACCCTGTCGGAGCGTTTGTAGTCGTGCGTCGTCATATCGGTTTAAATTATCTCTATCTGGTAATCTATCAGTTCGACAGAGGTGTTTGAGCGTATCAGGTCCACTACCTTGTTCAAGACATCGGCGGTAAAGGCCTTCTCCCCGGATACGCAGGCGACTCCGAGCGTCGCCCTCTGCCGGAGGTCCTGGTTGTCCACTTCGGCGACGGATACGTTGAATTTGCTTCGTATCCTGTCCTTCAAGCCTTTCACGACGCTCCGCTTGCTCTTCAGCGAGCCTGCGTCATACACGACCAGTTCGACTGTCAATATACCTACAAACATACATTACAGCTTTGTAGCGAGTTTTTCCACGTCATAGGCCTCGATTATGTCTCCGACTTTTACGTCGTTGAAGTTCTCGATGCCTATGCCGCATTCGTATCCCGTCTGGACCTCGCGCACGTCTTCCTTGAAGCGCTTGAGGGAGGAAAGCTTCCCTTCGTATATCACGACATTGTCCCGGAGCACCCGTACTCCTGCGCTGCCGCGCGTTATGACTCCGTCCAGGACGTATGAGCCGGCGATAACGCCTATCTTCGGCACGCTGAAGGTCTGCCGCACCTCCGCGCGCCCCAGGACTTTCTCTTTCAGTGTAGGCTCAAGAAGACCTTCCATCGCCTGCTTCACTTCTTCTATCGCGTTGTAGATTATGTTATACAGTCTGACATCCACTCCCTCGGTCTCAGCAAGCTGCGATGCCTTCGGCTCAGGCCGTATGTTGAAACCGATGATAATGGCGTTCGACGCCGAAGCCAGCATGACGTCCGATTCCGTAATGGCGCCGACGGAGCCATGTATCACGTTCAGCTTGACCGCCTCCGTGGAGAGTTTTGAAAGCGACTCCGATACGGCCTCAACGGAACCCTGCACGTCGGCCTTGATTATAATATTGAGCTCCTTGACCTCGCCCTTTTGTATCTGCGAGAACAGGTCGTCAAGCGTGATTCTCTTCCTCAGGGCAAGCTCCGCCTCTCTCTGTTTCTGCATCCTGGACTGGGCGACCTGGCGGGCCTTCTTCTCGTCTTCCATGACCACGAAAGAATCACCCGCCTGCGGCACTCCCGAAAGCCCTATGACCTCCACGGGATAGGATGGCGTCGCCTCTTTCTCTTTCCTGCCCTTGTCGTTAAGGAGCATCCTTATGCGCCCGTAGTGCTGTCCGGTAACGAAGACATCGCCGGGCTTGATAGTCCCGGAAGAGACCAGTACCGTCGCAACTGGGCCGCGCCCCTTGTCAAGCTTCGCTTCGATTATCGTGCCGCGTCCAGGCTTGTTGGGGTTTGCCTTCAGTTCCATAACCTCCGACTGGAGGAGTATCATTTCGAGGAGGCTTTCAAGGCCGATGCGCTTCTTGGCGGAGACGGGCACGAATATCGTATCGCCGCCCCATTCCTCCGGCACAAGGCCCTGGTCCGAAAGCTCCCTTTTCACCCTGTCCTGGTCGGCCTCCGGCTTGTCTATCTTGTTTATCGCCACGATGATAGGCACTTTTGCCGCCCGCGAGTGGTTTATGGCTTCGAGCGTCTGCGGGCGGACGCCGTCCTCTGCGGCCACGACAAGGACGACTATATCCGTCACCTGCGCGCCTCTCGCCCTCATGGCCGTGAACGCCTCATGGCCGGGCGTATCGAGGAATACAATATCCTTGTCCTTGAGGCGCACCCTGTACGCGCCGATGTGCTGCGTAATGCCCCCGGCCTCTCCCTGCGTCACGTTCGCCTGCCGTATGGCGTCGAGGAGCGATGTCTTGCCGTGGTCTACATGGCCCATGATTGTGACGACCGGCGGACGGAATTTCAGATCCTCCGGGCGATCCTGCTCCTCTTCGACAAACGCCTCCTCGTCCGTAATGGGCGTTACGTCCACCTTCAGGCTATACTGTTCCGCCAGGAGTATCGCAGCGTCCGTATCGATAGCGTTATTTATAGTTGCCATCATGCCCATTTCAAAAAGCTTTTTTATTATGTCGCCGGACTTTACGCCTATCTTGTCGGCGAAGTCCTTGACCGTGATGCCCTCGGTAATCCGGATTGCTTTCTTCCTGGCTATCGTAGACGCGATGTCCTCGACCGGCGCGGGAGCTGGCACAACATGGGGCCTCTGGTTTCTGAATTCCTGCTTCTGGCCTTTTTTCTTGCCACCCCTGAACTCCTGCCACTTCTGCGGCGCCTGATCCTTCTTGGAAAAAGCGGTTTCCGGCCCGGCGGGTTTTTTCTTCACCGTCTGCAACCGGTTCTTAAGCTTGGATGAAATAGACGGAAGCTTGTCTACGCCCTCCAGTACTTCCAGTTCGGTCCGGGCGGGTTTCGGTCCTTTGGACTTTTTTGCTTTTGCAAAAGCCTCCTTTGCAGCCTGATCCTTTTGAGCCTGCGTCTGCTGCGGCGGGCGCGGAGGTCTTGAAGGCGGAATACCTTCCTTCTTCCGCAGGGCTTCCGCCGCAAGTCTCTCAAGCATTTCCTTGGATACCATCGGCTTGGCTTCTTCCGGTATAGGCGGCTTGGAAGGTTCGACTTTGCGCGGCTCCTGGACAGCGGTTTCCTCGGTTGCTGCCGGCGGCTCCGGAGCCTGGACTTCGCGGGCCGGTTCTTCCGGGGCGACGGACGCCGATGGAGCGGCTTCAATCTTTTCCTTCTCCGGCAGATGCTCAGGAGGTTTTACTTCTATCTTCGGTTTTACGATTTCAGCCGTCCCGGCTGCGGGGCCTGTGGCAACGGCGGTGGCCTTGTGATGGAAGAAACCGAAACGGGATTTGGGCGCCGGCTTCTCCTTTTCCACCTTCTCCACTTTCTTGGCCGCCGTTGGCCTGACGCCTTCTTCCGGTTCCGGGGTCGAGGGGGTCGATTTGATTCTTATGGCGCCGGAAGGTTTTGTCCCAAGCTTCAGCACTTCCGGCTTGACCGGTTTTTCCTTGGGCTTTCCGAACTTTTCCCGGATGAGTTTCGCGTGTTCGTCATCCAGGCCCGAAGAAGGAGTCTTGTCGTCAAGTCCAATTTTTTTAAGCTCGGCCAGGATGTCCTGAATCAGCTGCTTGTAAACCTCCGGGTTATTATCGACATCCAGTTCCTTCGCGAGCTCATAGACTCTCGGTTTTGCCATTTGTTAAATCACCCCCTGCTGACTTTTAAAAGAAGCGCCATCTCCCTCGCAAGAGAACGCGAGAGATCCGACGGCTTCACGTAAATTATCCCGACCGGCGCGGAGCCTATGACGGCCCCAAGCGCCTCCTTGTCCGAGAAATTATATATCAAGGAAACATCTCCGTTTAGTTTTTCCAGGAGCCTCCTTCGGCTGTTTTCAGCCAGGTCGTCGGAAACCACCATGACGCCGCCCGGCGTTTTCCTGGCCGCGCCGAGCGCCGCGTCGAAACCGTACTCCGCCAGGCCCGCCTTCCTCGCCATCCCCAGCAGGGCCGAAACCTTTCTCTTTATCTTCCCGTAAAGCTCTTCATAAAATACTTCCCTGACAGGCGGCGCGACGTCCCGCTTCAAAGCCCGTGAAAGCGCTCCGCCGCCGCCCGGCTTCAGGAGTTTCTCTATGCACTCCTTTTCCGGGCAGATATAAGCTCCCCTGCCCGGAAGTTTTTCCGTATAATCGATTATGACGCCCGCCGGAGAGTCCGTCATCCTGACAAGCTCTCCCTTTTTGCCCTTCCTGCGGCAGGCTATGCACGTCCTTTCAGGCTGCGCCTTCATCGTCCGTTTCCGGGGCGTCCGCCGCGTCCGCCGCCTGCGCCTCCTCCAGGAGCTTGGACTCTCTTGCGATCGCCTCTTCTATCTCCGTCTCCCTGTCCTTCTGGGTCATCTTGTCGTATTCGGACTCGGAGTATATGTCGATCTTCCAGCCGGTAAGTTTCGCGGCGAGCCGCACGTTCTGTCCTTTTTTACCTATCGCAAGGGAAAGCTGGGTATCTGAAACTATTACCAGCGCGGACTTTTCATCCTCGTCCACGGCAACTTTTTCTACGGTAGCGGGCGAGAGCGCCTTGCTTATAAACTGTATCGGGTCCTCCGTCCAGGGAATTATGTCTATTTTTTCTCCGCGCAGTTCCCGGACGACCGCCTGGACGCGCGAGCCCTTCATCCCCACGCATGCGCCGACCGGGTCAACTGCGGAATCCTTCGACTGAACCGCAATCTTCGTCCTGTCCCCGGCCTCGCGCACCGCGCCTTTTATCTCGACTATCTTCTCGTAAATCTCCGGAACTTCCATCTCGAAAAGCCTCGATACAAGCTCCGGGTTGCTCCTGGAGAGGACTATCTGCGGCCCCTTGTTCGTCGTGCGGACGTCAAGCAGGTACGCCCGCACCCGGTCGCCCTGCTTGTAGCTCTCCCGTGGGGCCTGCTCGCGCAACGGCAGGACGGCTTCCGTCTTGCCGATGTCTATGATGTAGTTGCCTTTCTCCTGGCGCATGACGATGCCGTTCACGAGGTCGCCTATGCGGCCTGAATATTCGCTTACGATGATGTCACGCTCGGCTTCCTTTACCCTCTGCACTATGACTTGCTTGGCTGTCTGGGCCGCTATGCGTCCGTAGCCCTCGAAATCCTGGAGTATGTCCACTTCGCCGCCGATTTCCGCCGACGGGTCGAGGTCCCTGGCCTCTTCGAGCGTCATCTGTATCCCCGGGTCCTCTACGTCCTCGGCTACCTGATAAATCAAGTGGATGGAGATTTTCCCGGTCTTTGGATTGACCTTTACCTTTATGTTTTCGTTCTCCGGGAACTTCTTCCTTGCCGCCGAGACCAGGGCGGACTCCACCGCCTCAAGGAGCACGTCTTTGGATATGCCTTTCTCCTTGCATATCTGGTCTATTACGGTAATCAGCTCGTGATTCATCGAAGAATCCTCCTAAAATTCGACTTCGAGGCGGGCTTTCTCGACCTGCCCGTATTTTATATAAACAATCTTCCTGCCGTCGTTCATAATCAAGCTGAAGCCTTCCTCGTCCGGGCTGTCTATCCTGCCTGCCAAAGCCTTCTGCCCTTCTATGGACACGGTCGTCTTTACCTTCGCCAGTTTCCCGTTAAAACGTATATAATCCGCAGGCTTATAGAGCGACCTGTCCAGCCCGGGAGAAGAGACCTCGAGGACATAAGCGCCCTGTATGAAGTCCTCCACCTCGATTAACGTGTCGATTTCGCGGCTTACGGCCTCACAGTCGTCAATCGTAATGCCGCCGGGCTTGTCTATGAAAAATTGCAGGCGCCAGCGGCCGGATTCCATTATGAATTTGAGGTCTGCAAGCTCATAGCCCATTTCCTCAAGTACCGGCCCGGCTACCCTTCTTGCGGCATCGACTATCTTTTCCCTGACCACCCTCGCCCCCGGCCCCTCTCCCAGTGACGGGCGAGGGGAGTTTTTACTTTTAAACAAAAAGAGTGGGCCTTTTCGAGCCCACCCAGTTAATTTCTTCTGAGTTATGTAATTTTTATCACAAACAGGGGTGAAATGCAAGAGAAAAAAGGGGAAAAGAGCAGGATTCAGGGCGCGACGACTATCGGCACGGGCGTGAAGGTGATTATGAAAATCAGGAAGGCAAAGATACCGATGGCAATCCTTTTGGCGTCAAGCGGCTCGTCGGGGTTCTCGACCGGCGGGTGTTTCGTGCCGAGGAACAGGAGAAGAACGCCCCAGATAAGCCAGCCTGGGAAGAAGTAACCCATTGCGATGAGGATAACGACGAATATTTTCGATATAATCCTGTGCCGCCTGGAGAAGAAGGCATACGCCACGTGGCCGCCGTCCAACTGGCCGACAGGCATAAGGTTAATCGACGTAACAAAAAAACCCACCCAGCCGGCGACAGCCACCGGGCTTAAATCTATCGCCTGGGAATGCAGGTCGCCCTTTATGAATATGCGCATCAGGAAATTGTATATCAGCGAGCCGCCCAGTATGGTTTCGCCGTAGGCCGGAGGATGCGCGGGCATTGCGCGCGACATGGAAAGCCCTATCGAGCATACTATAACGGACAGCAGGAAACCAATTATGGGGCCGGATGCGCCGATGTCTATCAATGCGGACTTGTCCCGGATGCGGGATTTCATTTTTATCACCGCGCCCAGCGTGCCGAAGAGGTTCGGGAACGGGATGAAATAAGGAAGCGTCGCAACGACCTTGTGGCGGCGGGAATTTACGTAATGCGCCATCTCGTGCCCGCCGAGTATCGCCATGAGCGGCAGGGCAAACGGCGCCCCCTTCACGAGACCGGGCAGGATGCGGTGCGGGAATTCGCCGAAGAGGTTATATTCCTGTATGAAATACGCCCCCGCGAACAGCGTCGAGAAGACGGTCAGGATAAAGAGGAGCAGGTGGATTTTTAATTTCATAAATTGTATAATGCCTCATGCTTCACATCG
>JAJYGS010000029.1 GCA_021785055.1 Nitrospirota bacterium
AAGCGCGACATCCACGCCGATAATCTTTTTCTCCTGTGTCCCCTGAGGCGTCCTGGGGCGCGCGGCGGCGATTACAAGACAGGCAAACGCAAGCGAGAGAAGAAGCGGGGAGAGCCACAAAAACCTTGCGCGCGGGAGAGATTTCGCCAGGGATATGCCCGGGAACGGGATCGAAGCCCCCTTTTTGCGGATGAAAATATAAAAAAGAACCGGCGCGAGCGCGACAAGCCACAGGATCGCCGGATGCATAAACAGGCCCATCAGCGCCTCCTCGCCTGCCTGCGGAAATATCCCGCGAGCGGCGTGACGGGAGAGCTTCCGGTGGAGAGCCATACCGGCTCCGCCCGGAGTGAATTAAAAAGCACGGCCCTTTCCTTCTCGGCAGAGGTTCGCCAGTCCTTGAACGCCCGGATAAACTCAGGCGATGAGAGGTCCGCGAGTATACGTTCACCGGTTTCCGGGTCCGCGAACTCCGCCGTCCCGGACACGGGCAATTCGCGCTCCCTCCTGTCTACGGGGACGACCGGCACGAGCTCGTGCCTTTTTGAGAGCGCCTTCAGAAGGATGGACGCAGTCGGTCCGCCAGCCGCCGGTCGCCCGGCTTCGAGGAAGTCCGACACCCAGAAGAGCGTGGAACGCGTCTTGAGCGAACGCATCAGGGCCTGCGCGGGGGCAGCCAGATCGGTTTTAATTCCCGACGGCCTGATTGCCGAGAGCGCGGCCAGGAGCCCCAGGACGTGCCTTCTGCCCCGCTTCGGCGGAATAAAAAGCTCCACCCTGTCCGTGTATGCAATAAGTCCCGCCCTGTCCCCGCCCTGCACGGCAAGGAGCGCGGCGGCAGCAGCAAACTCCACGGCCAGCTCACGCTTGGTCCCGGTCGTCGTGCCGAAGTCCATCGAGGCGGACAAATCTACGGCGAGCATGACGGTCAGGTCTCTCTCTTCGACGAAGGTCTTGACGTATGGATAGCCCGTCCTGGCCGTGACGTTCCAGTCTATCGCCCGGACGTCGTCTCCGGGGACGTATTCGCGCACCTCGGTGAACTCTATACCCCGGCCCTTGAACGTGGAGAGGTATCCGCCGGACAGCGCGCCCTCGACAAGCCGGGAGGTCTTTATCTCCAGCCGCTTTATTTTCCGGAGTATCTCGTACGGGAGCATGGGAACCTTTAAAATTTACATTAACAAACGAATATAGATTATATGCCCGGCGGCGGTGAGAAGTCAATAAATGGGATGGGGGAACAAGCCTGTCATTCTGAGCAACGCGAAGAATCCGCCGTTAGAAGGTCTGGCGCTTTTACGGTATTATCGCGAACTTTATCCCGCGGCCCCCGATAAGCTCGTTGAAGGCCGTCTGCAGGTCGTCCAGGTGATAGCTGCCGGAGATGAGCTTCGAGACGTTCAGCCTGCCGGATACCAAAAGGTCGTAAGCCACTCTCACGTCGGACGGCGTGAAGTGGAACGCTCCGACAAGCTTTATTTCGTCGTAGTGTATCCTTCCGGCGTCGAAGCATGCGCGCGTGCCCGGCGGACAGCCGCCGAAGAGGAGCACCGTCCCGCCTCTCCTGGCGAGGGACGGCGAGCCTTCCCATATCTCCCTGCTCCCGCTCGCCTCAATTACGAGATCCGCCCCCAGGCCGTCCGTCTCCTCGGTCACCTTCCACGCGATGTCCTGGAGGTCGCCTTCGAGGACTGCGTCCGCGCCGAGGTCCTTCGCCACCTGAAACCTCTCGTTGCTTCCGCCGCCGGTCGACCGGCCCGCCACCATCACCTTCGCTCCGTTTATCTTGTGCAGCATCAGGTACATAAGCCCTATCGGTCCCGGGCCGAGTATCAGGACGTTTTTCGGCTTCTCGGCCTCCGTCGCGCGCATGCCGTGCACGACGCATGACAGCGGCTCAAGCATCGCCGCCTCCACATACGGGAGGTGTTCCGGCTTCTTGAACATGTTGATTTTCACGATGCGTTCAGGGAGTTTTATGAACTCGGCATAGGCCCCCAGAACCTTTTCCTCCATTATCGTCGAGCAGAGGTTTTCCCGCCCCATGCGGCAGAACGTGCACTCCCCGCACGGCGCAGAATGCACCGCCATCACCGCGTCGCCCTCGGAGAAGCCTTCCACCTCCGCGCCGAGCCTGTAGATGTCGCCTGAGAACTCGTGCCCGAGCGGCGAAGGGAGGGGAATCTTCGGATGTCCGCGCAAATACGCCTTTATGTCCGTCCCGCAGGTGAGGGCAGCCTTAACCTGAATTACGACCTCGCCCGGCCCCGGAAACGGCACATGCGCCTTGCGGTTTATCTCCATCACCTTCGGGCTTATCAATATCGCTGATTTCATTGTTCTCTCCCCCCCCTAAGACTTTTCTACCTCATTATATCACGCATGTCCAGTAAAATTTTCATATCGGCATGCAGGTTATGCGCAGATTATTGTTTTTATGGGTATAAGGTGCTATCATCCGGCCTATGGGAGAGCTTCTGGAAATAATAAAGGAGGAGGTTCGCTTAAAAGGGGCGATTACCTTCGAGCGCTACGTGGAGCTTGCGCTGTATCATCCCCTTTACGGCTACTACTCCTCCGGGAAGGCGGCTATAGGCAAGGGGGGCGATTTCTACACGTCCTCGCAGGCGACGGGGATGTACGGCAGGCTGATGGCCGAGGTATACGTCAGGCTCTCTGAGACCTCCGGGCCGGATTTTGTCGAGATGGGAGCGGGAGAAGGGGCCTTCGCGGTCGATTTCCTGGGCAGCCTGGCCAGGTTTTACCCGGAAATTTACGAAAAATGCCGGTATTTTATCGTCGAGAGCGCCAGGGCCATGTCCGAAAGGCAGAAGAAGGCGCTCTCAAGCTTCGGGGACAAAATAACCTGGGCCGAAAACCTCCGGGTCCTGCCTGAGATAAACGGGATATTCTTCTCGAACGAGCTTGTGGATGCGTTCCCGTTTCACAGGGTGCGGCAGGAGCGGGACAGGCTCTCCGAGATATACGTGGGCCTTCGGGACGGGAAGCCGGCTGAGATTACCGGGCGCCTGTCCACCCCGGAGCTTGCGATGCACTTCAACCGGCTTATGCTCATACTCCCGGAGGGCATGACGACGGAGGCGAACCTGCGGGTCTCCGGGTGGATGGACGAAATAGCCGGAAGGCTTAAAAAAGGGTTCGTGATAACGGTGGATTACGGCTATCCGGCGTCCGAATACTACTCCGCCGCCAGGCCGCGAGGCACGGCGCTATGCCACTACAGGCACTCCGTAAACGAGGACTTCTTCGAGCGGGTGGGCGAGCAGGACATCACGGCGCACGTGGATTTCACTACCCTCGGCCTGACGGGGCAGCGCGCAGGCCTTGAAGCAAGCCTGTTCTGCGAGCAGGGGCAGTTCCTCTCTGAGGCGCTCCCGTGGTTCGAGGAGTCCACGCGGAGGGCAGGGGCCGAGAGCGAGCTTGTGCGGGCGGGACAGGGGCTTAAAACGCTCCTGCACCCGGAATGGCTTGGAGGTGTGTTCAAGGTGCTTTTGCAGTCGAAGGGCTGCTCGCCCGGCGGTCTGTTTTCGAGGGTGAAAAACCGGGCGGGGGAGCTTTTTCCGGATATTTGACGGGGCCGAAAGAGGCCGTTTTCTGCGTGTTTATGCCGCGGCCCTGTAGCCCCATCGCATGAAATAGTCTTCCGTCCCTATCTCGCCGGAGAGGTCGTCGGACTGCTCCGACGCCAGGAATACCGCCAGTTTCGCCACCTCGGACGGCTGCTTTAACTGCCCGGACTTCTTAAGTCCCCAGAAGACGCGGTAGGCCTCCGGCCCCAGGGCGTTCATGTCCATCTTCCGCATGTCGTCCTGCATCCTCGTATCCACGGTTCCGGGGTCCATCCCGTATACCCTTATATTATACTGTTCCAGCTCCCGCGCCAGCGTTTTTGTGAGCGCATTCAGGCCGGCCTTTGAGATGCTGTACGCCCCCAGGCGGGGAATGACGAACTCCGCCAGGCCGGAGGTGACGTTTATTATCTTGCCGCAGCGTTTTTTTATCATGGCGGGGATGCAGGCCTTCGATACGAGCCAGGCCCCGCAGAGGTTTATGTCCATGCAGCGGTGGAAGGCTTTTCCGTCCACGTCCTTCATGGGCGCCACGGGGCCGATTATCCCCGCGTTATTTACGAGGATGTCCGGCGCTCCGAACTTCATCTCGACGGCACGGCAGAGGTTCCTTACGTCCCCGGCGTCGGAGATGTCCGCCTTTACGGCTATGGCCTGACCGCCCCTGTCCGCTATCATCGAGACGGTCTCTTCCAGTTCCTCCCGCGTCCTCGAAACCACAGCCGTTTTGGCCCCGGCTTCGGAAAGCGCCATGGCTATCGCGCGCCCCAGGCCGCGCCCTCCCCCTGTGACGACGGCAATCCTCCCTTTAAGCACACAGGCCTCCCCCACATATACAAAGAAGATTTGGATAAAGAAGTTTTGCGATTTCCCCCGCTTTAAAATATAGTCGAGGAAGGGCGCGTTGTCAAAAAGGAAAAAGGCGGATTCTTCGGCGCTGCCTCAGAATGACAGGCGGGGTGTTTATGCCCGTCGCCCCCGGACGTCTTTAAACGGGGGCCGGTAGGGGCCGATCTGCGTGTCGGCCCTGAAATGCAAGTTCCTGGATTCCCGTTTTCACGGGAATGACGGGCGGCGGCTGGGCGGTGTTTAATTAACGTTTATTCCCGTTTCCGTAACCTTTACCGGTCTCGCGTCCTTTGCCGGAATGCCGAACTTTGCGGCGGCGGCTGGAGTGAAGAGCCGGTAATAGAGGACGGCCCTGGCGCGGGCGGCTCCCTTGGGGATGTCGTATGCCAGCGTCCGCGTCTCATCGGACTTTATCCTTGAATCCACGGCCTTTTCTGCCATCCACGGGGGCACGCCTTTTTTATCCCCAGCCGTGAATACGCGCATGAACAGCTCTTTTTTGCCGGGCATGGGAGCGGGGCTCGCAAAAAGGATTTTTCCGTTTTTGTCGAGAAGCGCCACCTTTACATACGCCGCGCGCATGGGGCTTGTGGAGGGGAAGTAGTGCGGGTTGTCGTTTTTGACATTTACCAAAAGCTTCCCCTTGTTTACTTCAAGCGAAAGCGATATTCCCTCTTTCATAATATTTATGTAATGTCCGCCGGGGAATAGGTGCGAGAAGTGCGAGCTTTTGCCCGATCCGTCGGCAGGCGACCCGGCTGTTTCCGCCATGTGGCACTTTACGCAGTCGGAATGCCCCTCCATGTCCATGCTGCATATGACCGTCCCCTTGCCGTTTTTCATCTTGCCGTGACAGCCAAGGCACATCTTAGAGGGCGAGGCAAAAGACCACTTGCTTACGGGGTGCGGCGCGGAGGCGCCGGATACGGCTTCGGAGGACGTCATGCTCGTGGAGAGCGAATAGGTATTGAAAATCTTCCCCCCCGACATGCTCTCGACGCTGTGGCAGAACGCGCAGGGTATGCCGGGGACGGAGGCGTATGCCTCTTTCGCGCCCACCGATTGGCCTGCCGCCGGGTTGTGGCAGCTCCCGCAAAAATAAGGCGCTTTCTTGCCTGCTTTCGCCATGGTCCGGGAAAAGGCGAGGAAGACGGCGTTATGCGCAGGGTCGGACTTCCTGTCGGACCTTGAGTGCATCGACATGCTCCACTCGTCGTAGATTTTCTTGTGGCAGGGGGCGCAGGAGGCGGAGTCCTTGAAGCCCTTGAAACCCGCCGGGAGCTTGTGGGCGAGCGCGCCGGCAGGAATCGTCAACAGCAGGAAAAAAGCAAAAAATACCCCCCGTATCGCAAACATCGGTTTCTTCATCAGCCCTCAGTCTCCTTTTCTTTTATCAGCACCCTGTCTCCGGGGCGGCTCATCTCCCTGAATTCCGGCATGATCTCGCCCGCGAGAGCATAATAGCTCCGCTGGTTCTTTATGAACTTCTCGGATGCCTCGTCGTAGAGCTTGTCGTAAAGCGTCGAGCCGCACGTGGGGCAGGTGATTACGGCATGGCCCCTTTCGTCGTAGCAGAGAAAGGACATGACGTGCGCGCCGCAAAACCTGCAAGGCGTTATGATGAGTTCTGGGCAATTGACCATGTTTTTAAGTCTATCACGAAAAAAGTCCCGGTTCAACGCCAAAAAATCTTCCCTGTAATCGGAATTTATGATAGATATGTATCCTAATAACAACAAGGAGGCCTTAACTTATGCCATACGCATCTCATGAAAACGAGGACAGGCTGAGCGAACATACGAGGGAACTTCACAGGGCGTTTCAGTCGATAGTCGAGGAGCTGGAGGCGGTAGACTGGTACCAGGCGAGGATAGACGCGACGGGGAACGAGGAGCTGCGGGCTATCCTTGCGCATAACCGGGACGAGGAGAAGGAGCACGCCTCGATGCTCCTTGAGTGGGTGCGCAGAAACGACCCGGCCTTCGCCAGGGAGATGGCGTCGTTCCTGTTCAAGGAAGGCGTCAGGATAACGGAGATAGAGGAGAAA
>JAJYGS010000027.1 GCA_021785055.1 Nitrospirota bacterium
CGCCGCCATGAATCCGTCCTGCGCATCGAGCCAGCCGTCCAGGTTTTCGCCTGCGTCCCTGTCCATAAGCAGTTTGCCGTTTTTGTCGTAGAGATACAGCCGCTGTCCGGGTTTTGTCATGCCGTACGGCGGAGTCTCGTCGTCGATTATTATGCGGGAGCCGTCGCCGGATACGATTACGGAGGTAAGGCCATAGTCGTCCTTCGGCGCGGCCATAAAGAGCAGTTTCCCGTCTTTGTCCATATACCGGAGTTCGTACCACCCGCCGGAAGCGAAATAGGCGACGGCGTAGCACTCCCCGGATTTGGCGAGCCATACCTTGCGGCGGATAACGGGAAGTTCCTTCGAGTGCGCCGCCGCCGGTAGACCGGCCTTTGGCCCGCCGGTTTGCCCGTTCTGAGTTATCCACAACCTGGAACCGGGGACGGTAAGGGTTTTCTTGGCCGTTAAGTCTTCGACAAGCCTAAGCCCGCCCCTGCGGCTGACGGCGATAACGCGCGCGGGCTGGTCGCCCTTAGCCGATAGCTGAACGGCAAGGAGCTCGTCTTTTGAGTTGAACCGGCTGACGGCTATCAGGGGCGGAAAGAAGCTGAGATTAAACCTCTGGAGCACGGAAGGCGCGGCGCCGGCCGGAGACGCCAGGGCTATTAGGGCTATGAATATGAAGATGGTTTTACGCATATGTTTTGCGGGAGTTAAGAATCTTATCAGACATTATGCGACTTCACAATGCCGAATTTTTGACACCGGGAAATAAAAACGGGTTATAATTGTAACAAAAAGGGCCTTTTAAGGCTGTAGAAGAGGGGCGAGGGATGAAGAAAATCGGCCTCACGGGGGGCATCGCCTCCGGGAAAAGCACGATAAGCCGCGTACTTGGCGAGATGGGCGCGAGGATAATAGACGCCGACCTGCTGGCGCGTGAGGCGCTCATGCCGGGGACGGAGGCCTACTGGGCTACCGTCAAGCTCTTCGGCAGGAGGATACTCTCCTCCGACGGTCAGATCGACAGAAAGGCCCTGGGGGACATCGTGTTCCGGAACCCCGGGAAGCGGGCCGGGCTGGAAGGCGTGGTTCATCCGGAGATCTTTCGCCGCGAGGCGGAGATTGTGGGTGAGATAATGAGGAGCGAACCGGACGCGCTCGTAATATTCGACGCCGCGCTCCTTATAGAATCGGGCGCATGGCGCAGGATGGACGGCCTGATTGTGGTGTGGTGCAGAAAAGAGACGCAGGTGGAAAGGCTGGTTAGGAACTGTCGGCTGAAGCCCGAGGAGGCGGTGTTGAGAGTTGAGGCGCAGATGCCTCTGGACGAGAAGAAGAAATACGCCTCGTGGGTAATCGACAACGACGGCGACGCATCCCTCGCCATCCGCCAGGCCAGGGAGATATATAACGAACTGGTAAAGTAACTGAATAAGTTTGACTTTTATTCTTGTTTTAATTAAACTTATAAACCTGTTATCAGGCGGAAATCGCAGTTGCCCGATTTATCGGGCGGTTTAAAAACGCCCCCATGAATGGGACAACTACAGGTTCTGGCGCGAACCTGCGGCCAAAGGAAAGGGAGCTTTTTTTGAGGGAAAAGAACGACAGCAGTATAAGGAAGGCCGTTTTTCCCGCCGCGGGTCTGGGCACCCGGTTCCTTCCGGCCACCAAGGCCTCGCCGAAGGAAATGCTACCGCTCGTCGATAAACCGCTTATCCAGTACGGCGTGGAAGAGGCCGTCGCCTCCGGGATGGATGAGGTAATCATCATCACCGGCAGGGGGAAGCGCGCCATCGAGGACCATTTCGACATATCCTTCGAGCTTGAATACGAGCTCAAGGAGAAGAACAAGCTGAAACTGCTGGCGGAGGTGGAGAGAATATCGAACATGGTGCACTTCTCCTATATCCGTCAGAAAAAGGCCCTGGGGCTTGGGCATGCGGTTTTGTGCTCGGAACCTTCCGTTGACGGCGAGCCTTTCGCCGTCATACTCTCGGACGACATAATAGACGCAAAAACGCCCGCCACCAGGCAGCTTATGGACGTCTACGAGAAATACCGCTCTCCCGTGGTGGCGATATGCGAGGTGCCCAGGGAGACCGTGTCGAGCTACGGCATAATAGACGCGATAGAGGTGGAGCGCGGGGTATACCAGGTGCGGGAGATGGTGGAGAAGCCGTCGGCGGAAAAAGCGCCCTCGAACCTCGCCATAATTGGCCGCTACGTCCTGACGCCCGACATATTCGACCATCTGAAGCAGACAAGGCCCGGCAAGGGCGGAGAGATACAACTTACGGACGGGCTTCAGGGGCTTATGAAGGAGCGGCCCGTCTATGCGTGCAGGTTCAGGGGAGTGCGCTACGATGCCGGGGACAAGCTGGGATTTTTGAAGGCGACCGTGGAATACGCCCTCAAGAACCAGAGCCTGGGCGGCGAGTTCAGAAAATACCTGCAGGGACTGAACCTGAAGTAGATTGCGTGCGGGGAGGCGTTAAATGGCGGTAAAGAGAGTCGGTTTCCCGACCAGCGTTATGGGGGAGGAGTTCAAAAACCTCCTGAGGCTTATAGAAGAGGACGAGAAAAGCTCCGGCCTTGGGGAGACGTCGGGGCCGCTTCTCGACCTATACGAGACGAAGGAAAGCGTGGTTGTGGAGGCGGATCTGCCCGGCATAGACCCGTCCCTGATAAGCATATGCATATTCCACGGCTTCCTGACTATCGAGGGACTGAAGCGCGAGAGGCTGAGCGAGAGCGAAAAGGTGAATTATCTCTGCATGGAGCGGTCATTCGAGCCGTTCCGGAGAATAATAAGGATTACCGTACCAATAAACCCGAAGGAGGGCAAAGCGGTCTATCAGAGAGGCGTCATGACCGTAACGTTCCCGAAGATCAAGGAAAAGCGCGGAGAACCGATAAGGATACAAATCGAGAGATTGTAGCTACCCGATTTATCGGGCTAATTTAAAAAGCGCCCCATGAACGGGGCAGCTACCAAAAGGAGACCAGAGCATAGTGGCCGAACAAAACGAACAAACCCAGGAAGAACAGCAGCAGGTAGAGATACCGGACAGGCTCCCCCTTCTGCCCATACGGGACATCGTCATTTTCCCGTACATGATACTCCCGCTCTTTGTCGGCAGGGACATGTCCATAAAGGCTATCGACGACGCCCTGTCCGGGAACAGGCTCATCCTGCTTGTCGCACAGAAGGACCTGAACACCGAAAACCCCGAGCCTAAAGACCTCTACGATGTCGGCACGGTAGGGATGATAATGCGGATGCTGAAGCTGCCTGACGGGCGGGTGAAGATACTCGTCCAGGGCATGTCCAAGGCGAAAATCAAGGATTACGTCCAGACAGAGCCTTACTTCCTCGTGAACATCGAAAAGCTCGTGGAGCCGAAGGAAGAGAAGCTGACGCTCGAAGTCGAGGCCCTGATGCGAAACGTCAAGGAGCAGCTCGAGAAGATGATCTCCCTTGGGAAGATGCTCCTGCCGGACATCATGGTCATAGTGGAAAACATCGACGACCCCGGCAAGCTTGCAGACCTTGTCGCTTCGAACCTCGGCCTTAAGGTGGAGACGGCCCAGGAAGTCCTTGAGATTGCAGACCCCAAGGAGCGGCTGACGAAGGTAAACGAGATAATCTCCAAGGAACTCGAAGTCCTGACGATGCAGCAGAAGATACAGGCCTCCGCCAGGGGCGAGATAGACAAGAGCCAGAGGGAGAGATTCCTTCGGGAGCAGTTGAAGGCCATCCAAAAGGAACTTGGCGAATCCGACGAGCGCACCGAGGAGATGAACGACCTCAGGAAGAAGGTGGAAGAGGCGAAGATGCCGGAGAAGGTCATGGCGGAGGCGGAAAAGCAGCTCAAGCGCCTTGAAAGGATGCACCCGGACGCCGCCGAATCCGCCGTCATACGCTCCTACATCGAGACGCTTGCCGAGCTTCCCTGGTCCAGGAGCACGCAGGACAACCTCGACATTAACGCCGCAAAAAAAATACTCGACGAAGACCACTACGACCTGGAGAAGGTAAAGGACAGGATACTCGAATACCTCTCCGTCCGGAAGCTCAAGGAGAAACTCAAAGGCCCGATACTCTGCTTCGTCGGTCCGCCGGGCGTGGGCAAGACGTCCCTTGGAAAATCCATCGCCAGGGCGCTTGGGCGCGAGTTCTTCAGGATGTCCCTGGGCGGAATCCGGGACGAGGCCGAGATACGCGGCCACAGAAGGACGTACGTCGGCGCGCTTCCGGGCAGGATAATCCAGGGCATAAGGCAGTGCAACACGAATAACCCCGTCTTCATGCTCGACGAGGTGGACAAGGTCGGCGCGGACTTCCGTGGAGACCCGTCCGCAGCCCTGCTCGAAGTGCTCGACCCTGAGCAGAACTTCGCATTCGTAGACCACTACTTAGCCGTGCCGTTCGACCTCTCGAACGTCATGTTCATCACCACCGCGAACTTGGCCGACCCCATCATCCCGGCCCTGAAGGACAGGATGGAAACGATACACCTCGCGGGCTACACGGAGGAGGAAAAGAAAGGAATAGCTCTGAAATACCTCATCCCTCGCCAGTTGAACGAGAACGGCGTGACGGACAAGGACATAATAATCTCCGACCAGGCCCTGACCCAGCTTATATCCCAGTATACGAGGGAGTCGGGTCTTCGGAACCTGGAGCGCGAGGTCGCGAACATATGCAGGAAGGTGGCCAGAAAGATCGCCGAGGGCAAGAAAGGCCCGATACACATCACGCCCAAGGAGTTGCACAGATATGTCGGCCCGCCCCGCTACCTGCCCGAGGAAGAGCGGGAGAAGGACGAGGTGGGCGTGGCGACGGGCCTCGCCTGGACGGAAACGGGCGGGGAGATACTTTTCATAGAGGCCACGACGATGAAGGGCAAGGGTAGCCTCACCCTTACCGGCCACCTGGGAGAGGTGATGAAGGAATCGGCCCAGGCCGCGCTATCATACGTCCGCTCGAAGGCCCCGAACCTCGGCATAAAGGAAGACGTCTTCGGCAAGACCGACCTCCACATTCACGTCCCGGCGGGGGCCATACCGAAGGACGGGCCGTCCGCGGGCGTAACGATGGGAACCGCGATTACGTCCGCCCTTACCGGCAGGCCCGTCAGCAAGGACATTGCCATGACCGGCGAGATTACGCTCCGGGGCCGCGTGCTGCCCATAGGCGGCTTGAAAGAGAAGACGCTTGCGGCAAGGCGCGCGGGCATCAAGACGGTAATAGTCCCGAAAAGGAACGCGAAGGACATCGAGGACATCCCGAAGATTGTCCGCAAGAGCCTTGAGATAAAATTCGTCGAGCACATGGACGAGGTGCTTGAGATAGCCCTCCTGAAATGAAACTCGCAAGGCCGGGTGCAGGTTGAAACTCGCTAAGCTGGGTGAGTTCGGGGCGATTAATAAACTCGCGGAGGCCTTCGGGGGTCGGGAAACAACCAGGCGGGGTGGTCGGGGATGCCGGCTTTTGGCTGGTATCGGAGACGACGCCGCGGTCTTCCGATTGGACGGCGGCAGGGGGGCAGGGGAGGCAAAAGGCGGCAAAGAGGCAGGGGCGGGGAGCCGTTATGATATGCTTGTCTCCACCGACCTTCTGGTCGAAGGCGTCCATTTCGACCTTTCTTTTACCGGACTCCATGACCTGGGATACAAGGCCCTACAGACAAACCTAAGCGACATAGCCGCGATGGGCGGGGAGCCGCTTTTTTACCTCGTTTCCATAGCCGCGCCGGGGAATATGGACCTCCGTGAGCTTAAGGCGCTGTACGCCGGGATGGATGAGGCGGGCAGGGAATCCGGTGCAAGGCTCGCGGGCGGGAACACGTCCGGCACGCCGGGGCCGCTCTTTATAAATATTTCGATAACCGGCCGGGTGGAGCGTGGCCGTGCGGTGATGAGGTCGAATGCTAAGCCGGGTGATGGAATATGGGTCACCGGCACCCTGGGGGATAGCGCGGCGGGCCTGGAAATACTAAAAACAGGGGCATCCAAGAACCAGAGATACCTTGTTTCCCGGCACTTAAGACCTCAGGCGCGCATAAAGGCCGGGCGGCTTCTGGGGAAGGCCGGCATCGCCACGGCGATGATAGACGTAAGCGACGGAATATCCTCGGACATTCTGCATATCCTGAAGGCTTCCGGCGCCGGGGCGGTAATATACGAAGAGAAGCTGCCGCTCTCAAAGGAACTGCTGGAATACGCGGGCAGAGATAGGGCGGTCGAGCTTGCCCTCGCCGGGGGAGAGGACTACGAGCTTTTGTTTACGGCAAGGGGTCGGGGCGCAGGCGGGCAGGCTGGGCGTGGTGCGGGGGCGCTAAAGAAGGCCGTCCCGCAATCGACAGAGCGGCTGTTGTCTGCGTTTGGGCGCAGGGCCGGGGTTGCCTTCACGAAGGTCGGGGAGGTGCTTGAGGCGGGTTCGGTATATATAGAGTCAGCCGGGGG
>JAJYGS010000004.1 GCA_021785055.1 Nitrospirota bacterium
CGATCTAGAGGAGTACGGGCGCGTAAAAGCTATATTAGGCCGCGTGCCGACCTATACGGAGCTTGGGATATTCTCCGTGATGTGGAGCGAGCATTGCTCGTATAAATCATCGCGCATGCATCTGCGGCGCTTTCCGACGAAGGCCTCGTGGGTAATCCAGGGGCCGGGCGAGAACGCGGGCGTAATAGACATAGGCGATGGCCTTGCGGCGGTGTTCAAGATGGAGTCGCACAACCACCCGTCTTTCATAGAGCCGTATCAGGGTGCGGCAACGGGCGTGGGAGGAATCCTCCGCGACGTGTTCACGATGGGCGCGCGTCCTATCGCGAACATGGACTCGCTCCGCTTCGGCCCATTGGACGTGCCAAAAAACCGCTACCTGCTTGACGGCGTAGTCGCCGGGATAGCGGGCTACGGCAACTGCATGGGAATCCCGACAATCGCCGGCGAGACGTATTTCAACGAGATATACAACGGCAACAATCTCGTAAATGCCTTCACGCTCGGCATTGCTAAGAAAGACCGCATATTCTACGGTACGGCTTCCGGTATCGGAAACCCGGTGATATACGTCGGCTCGAAGACCGGCAGAGACGGCATACACGGCGCGACGATGGCCTCCGAGGAGTTCTCCGAGGGCACGGAAGAGAAACGCCCGACGGTGCAGGTGGGTGACCCGTTTACCGAAAAGCTCCTGCTTGAGGCTTGCCTGGAGCTTATGAGCAAGGACTTGATTATAGGCATACAGGACATGGGCGCGGCGGGGCTTACGTCGTCCTCCTGCGAGATGGCATCGCGCGGCGGCTCCGGGATGGAAATGGATTTAGCATTGGTTCCCCGGCGCGAGGAGGGTATGATACCATACGAACTGATGCTCTCCGAGTCCCAGGAGCGGATGCTCATAGTCGCAAAAGAAGGCATGGAAAAAGAAGTTGAGGACATCTTCAAGAAATGGGACCTTGAGGCGGTTACTATTGGCCATGTTACTGGCGACGGTATGCTCCGGGTGAAGGACGGCGGCGTTGTCGTGGCGGAGATACCGGCGAAGGCAATCGCCGACGAGGCACCGGTTTACGACAGGCCGTCTGCCCGGCCTCTCTACCAGGACAGCGTCCAGGACTTAAGCCTCGACCTCCTGCCCGTGCCGACGGATTTTGGCAACGTCCTCATAAAGCTGCTTTCTTCGCCCACAATAGCCGACAAGAGCTGGATATACCGGCAGTACGACCACATGGTGCGCACGAATACCGTCGTCTATCCCGGCTCCGACGCCGGAGTGGTAAGGATAAAGGGGACGAACAAGGCGCTTGCAATGTCTGTCGATTGCAATTCGCTTTACTGTTTCCTGCATCCGAAGGCCGGCGGGGCGATAGCCGTCGCCGAGGCCGCGAGAAACGTCGTCTGCTCCGGCGCAAGGCCGATGGCGCTTACGGACTGTCTCAATTTCGGGAACCCGGAGAAGACTGAGACAATGTGGCAGTTCAAGGAAGCGCTTGAAGGCATGTCGCTCGCCGCGGAGGAACTCAATACTCCCGTGGTTTCCGGGAACGTCAGTTTCTATAACGAGACGAAAGGGCTTGGCATTTATCCAACGCCTGTCGTCGGTATGGTCGGCATAATGGACGACGTGTCTAAGGCGACGACGCAGTCTTTCAAGGACGAAGGCGACGTCATAATCCTGCTCGGAGAGACAAAAGAGGAGCTTGGCGGAACGGAATACCTGCGCGTAGTCCACGGTCTCCAGAAGGGACTTCCGCCGGATATAGACCTGAAGGCCGAGAAGGCTCTCCAGGACGCGGCGCTCGAGGCCATCGGTGCCGGCCTTGTCAAATCCGCGCACGACTGCTCCGAAGGCGGCCTTGCCGTCGCGCTTGCGGAATCCTGTTTCAGAGGCGAGAGAGAACCCCTTGGCTGCGAAGTGTCGATGCCGGTCGACCGGCTTGAAGGCAATATCAGGAAAGACGCGCTCCTTTTCGGCGAGAGCCAGTCGAGGGTAATTATATCGGCAAAGCCGGATGACGCCGGAAAGGTTTCGGAGATTATGTCGAGGAGCGGCGTCCCATGCAGGATAATAGGCAGGGTCGGTGGGGACTCGCTGATAATCAGGGTTGGCGGCTGCCGGTCGACCGGCAGCGAAGAGGCCGTAAACCAGCCGGTCAGCCGGCTTAAAAGTATCTGGCGGGAAGCGATCCCGAAACTTTTAAAGACGTGATTCGTGTTGGTGGTTCGTGTTCGTGAGGAGCCGTTACAAACACGAACTGCGGAACACGGGCACGGAGGTAATGATGAACGACAGATTCCACGACGAGTGCGGTGTATTCGGCGTCTTCGGCCATCCGGAGGCCGCAAACCTTGTCTATCTCGGCCTTTACGCTCTCCAGCACCGTGGGCAGGAAGGCGCGGGCATAGTCTCCTCGGACGGAGAGCTCCTGCGGATTGAAAAAGGGCTTGGTCTGGTATCCGATATATTCTCCGAGGATAATATAGCGAAGCTTAAAGGCTCCGCCGCGATAGGGCACAACCGATACTCCACCACCGGCGCAAGCCAGCTTGTCGATAATGTCCAGCCGCTTCTTATCAACTACGCGCTCGGTTCGCTGGCCGTCGCCCACAACGGCAATCTCACAAATTACGGCGCCATCAAGGACGAGCTTGAGGCCTACGGCTCCATATTCCATACGTCCGTTGACAGCGAGCTTATCGTCCACCTGATAGCGCATTCCAAGTCCGGGAGTTTAAGCACCCGCGCCGTTGACGCCCTCCAGAAGGTGGAGGGCGCATACTCGCTCCTCATACTCTCCGAGCAGGAGATGATAGGCATACGGGATCCGAACGGTTTCAGGCCGCTCTGCCTCGGCATCCTGGACGGCTCATACGTCCTCTCTTCGGAGACCTGCGCGCTCGACCTTATCGAAGCGCAGTATATCCGCGACATAGAGCCGGGCGAGATGGTAATAATAAACAAGGACGGGATTAAATCCTACCACCCGTTTCCGGAGGCCCGCCAGTCCTGCTGTATTTTCGAGTTCATATATTTTGCGCGTCCGGACAGCTACATCTTCGGGGAGAACGTGAACTTCATCCGGAAGATGATGGGAAGAAGGCTGGCGAAGGAACATCCGGTGGAGGCGGACTTGGTCGTGCCCGTGCCGGATTCCGGCGTGCCCGCGGCGCTCGGCTACGCGGAGGAGTCCGGGATAAGCTTCGACATGGGCCTTATCCGCAACCACTACGTGGGCCGCACGTTCATCGAGCCGAAGGCGAACATACGGCACTTCGGCGTGAAGATAAAACTGAACCCGGTGAGAAGGCTCCTTGAGGGAAAGCGCGTAATTCTCGTGGACGACTCCATCGTCCGCGGCACGACAAGCCGCAAGCTCGTGAAGATGGTACGGAAGGCCGGGGCGAAAGAAGTTCATATGCGTATAAGTTCTCCGCCGACGACTCATCCCTGCTTCTACGGGATAGATACGCCCACCAGGCAGGAGCTTATCGCCTCGTCCCACACGGTCGAGGAAATCCGTCGTTACATGACGGCAGATTCGCTTGGTTACTTAAGCCTGGAAGGTCTCCTGGGTGTGATACCCGATTCCATGAACCGGTTCTGCACCGCCTGCTTCAACGGCGATTATCCGATAGCATTTCCAGAAGACAGGATGTCCCAGCTCGGCCTTTTCGAGAAATAACAAATGCTCTTCCGGGCCGCCTCAGTCGTTCTGCTGTTTCTCTGCCTGAATTTTTTCTGGGATATAAAAACCGTAAATTACGCCCTCGGCGCGCTTCTCATGGTATGGATAATCCTGTCCATACGCGGCATGACGTCCATGCGGAGCCGGGTGTTCGGGAAGGTATACTGGCGCGGCAGCCCTAAGGGAAAATCCGTTGCCCTCACGTTCGACGACGGCCCGACTGCCCCATACACCGCGCAGATTCTCGACGTCCTCGCCATGCACAATGTGAATGCCACTTTCTTCGTTATCGGGGAAAATTTGAAAGATAATCCCGCCCTCGCCAGACGCATTCATGCCGAGGGGCACGAGATGGGAAACCATACGATGTCCCACCCCTGGATGTTCAGGATGCTCTTCTCGTCCATCCGCGAGGACATCCTCTTATGCCAGGACGAGATAGAAAAAAATACCGGATACCGCCCCCGCTTTTTTCGCCAGCCCGTCGGCATAAACAACCCCAGCGTTATGAAGGTTATAGACGGACTCGGCATGGTTATGATAGGATGGCAGGCGCGGGCATACGACGCCGTCCCGACGGAGAAGGGGAAGATTATAAACCGGATACTTTCGCGGATTAGGCCCGGCGGTATAATCCTCCTGCACGACGGCTGCGACGGGAAGACGAACTCTGACCGGAACGCGACCGTCGATGCGCTGAAGGAAATTATCCCGGCGCTGAAGAAGCGGGGATATGAGTTTAAAACGGTGAGCGAATTAATTGGCATAAAGAATCAGGTATGTCATTCTGAGGCAACGCCGAAGGATCAGCATTTAAACAAAAGTGCGGATTCTTCGCTTCGCTCAGAATGACATCTTTCCTTTACCCCTCGCCCTTTGGGAGAGGGGCAGGGGGTGAGGGTTTCCGCCAGTGGGCGTTGTGAAATGAAAATTAAACTAATCGCCCCGAAATGGCCCGCGCACAGCATATGGAGCGCGCTATATTTCAAGTTCCCGTACTTAAGCCTCGCTATCCTCGGCGCGCTGACGCCGCCGGAACACGAGGTAAGCATCGAGGACGAGAACCTTGGGGAACTGAAATTCGACGATTCACCTGATATTGTCGGCATCACTGTTTTGACGCCGCTTGCGCCGGGTGCGTACCGCATCGCGGACGAATACCGGCGGCGAGGCGCGAAGGTCGTCCTGGGCGGGTTCCATGCGACATGGATGCCGGAGGAGGCGCTTGCGCACGCGGACGCGGTTGTTATCGGCGAGGCCGAGGGCGTATGGAGGCAGCTTTTAAAAGACGCCGAAGCGGGACAGCTGAAAAAAATCTACAAGGCGGAATCGCGCCCTGAGCCGGATGAAATCCCGCAGGCCCGACGCGAGCTGATAGAGGATAAATACTTTTTCTCAAATATTCTGCAAACTACGCGCGGCTGCCCGTTCGACTGCCGGTTCTGCTCCGTCACGGCGTTCTACGGCGGGACGTACAGGTTCAGGCCCGTCGAGGAAATAGAGAAGGAGGTTTTGTCGTTCACGAAGGGCGCGGGCTTTGTGCTTTTTGTGGACGACAATATCGTCGGCAATCCCGTATACGCGAAGCGGCTCTTCTCCATGCTGAAGGGCCAAAGGAAGAAGTGGATGAGCCAGGCATCGACTACCATCATAAAAGACCCGGAGCTTCTGAAGCTGGCCTCGGAATCCGGCTGCTACGGGATGTTCATGGGGTTCGAGAGCCTTGAGCAGGAGAATCTCGACCTGATGGGAAAACGGATGAACGCAAGAGAGGCGTATTCCGACGTGATGAAAAAACTCCACGACCACGGCATAGGCGTCCACGGCTCGTTTATCTTCGGCTACGACCACGACAGGAAGTCCGTGTTCGATGACGTGCTGGACTTTGCGCGCAAGGTGCGTCTCGACGCCGCGTTCATGCCTGTGCTGACGCCGTTTCCGGGGACGGAGATAAGAAAGCGTCTCATGGAAGAGGGCCGGATAATCTCGAACGACTGGTCGCTCTACGACATGGAGCACGTCGTTTTCCGCCCGAAGGGAATGACGCCGGAGGAGCTTCAGGAAGGGCACGACCGGGCGAACCGGGAGTTTTATTCGGCACCGAATATCTTCAGGCGCATCGGAAGAATACACCGAAGCCTTTGGATTTTCGCGCCGATGAACTGGGACCTCAGGAGGGCGTGGAGGAAAAAAGCGCCTGCGCCGCTTTGACGGGGAAAAACATGGACGAAAAAAAGCCGCACTACCACGAGCACAGGAAGCGGATAAAAGAGAAGTTCAAAAAATCGGGCCTTGAGAACCTGCACGACTACGAGGCCCTGGAGCTTCTTCTGACTTACGCCATACCGCGCCGGGACGTAAAGCCCCTGGCCAAGGCGCTCCTCGAAAAATTCGTCGATTTCCAGGGCGTCATGGACGCATCCCTGGAATCTCTTGTAGAGTTCCCCGGCCTTGGCGAGCACTCGGCGATACTTATCAAGGTATCGAAGGAATGCTCCGACCTGTATCTCAAGAGAAGGGTCGTAAAGAAACCGCGCGTCTGCTGCGCGCCGGACCTCATCAACTACTGCCGCATGACGATGGCGGGCCTGAAGGACGAGCAGTTCCGCGTCGTGTTCCTGAACACCCAGAGCGAGATAATAGAGATAGAG
>JAJYGS010000136.1:0-343 GCA_021785055.1 Nitrospirota bacterium
AAATCTTTCTGCCGGTAAACCCTTTGGCCGCCCCTGGATTTTTTCGGGGAGAGCGCGGGGAACTCGTTTTCCCAGTATCTGAGGATATACGGTTCGACCTGGGCAAGCCGGCTGACTTCGCCGATCTTATAGAAAAGCTTCCCTGGCTGAGCGGCCACTGGAGGCCTCCGAAACCGGACGCTTATACCGTTTCTTCCTTGCCTTTATCGACGAAATCCTTGAAAATCATGCTCGGCTTGAATGTAACGACCTTGCGCGGCGTAATCTCGATGTTTTCGCCGGTCTTGGGGTTGCGTCCCTTGCGGGAGCCCTTTTCGCGGATGACAAAATTTCCGAAACCGGC
>JAJYGS010000136.1:353-5239 GCA_021785055.1 Nitrospirota bacterium
GGTGTCCAGGACCGTCTCAACTATGTCAGTTGCTTCCTTCTTGGAAAGACCAACTTTTTCATAAACTTCCGAGACTATGTCCGCCTTGGTCATCTTAAGCCTCCCGATTTGATTTACAGCCTGCCCCGCCAATCCTGAAATTTCCAATACCGCCCCGTCCCGGCCTCCCTCGACAGGCCGAATATTACATTAGGAACCGGCCTATGTCAAGGATTTTTATTGGGAAAACGCTATTCTTCCTTCTCGGCCTGAGCCTTTTTACTCTCGTCTATGACTTTCTGCGCCAGGTGGGCGGGAACTTCCTCGTAATGTGAGAAAGACATCGTATACATCCCGCGCCCGGATGTAAGAGAGTTCAATGTCGGCGCGTAGTTGAGCATCTCCGCCATGGGCACCTGGCCGGTAACTTTCTGGTTCGACCCGGAGGACGCCATGCCCTGCACCTTCCCGCGCCGGGAGTTCAGGTCGCCAATGACGTTTCCCATTGTATCCTCGGGGACGACAATTGTAACGTCCATTATAGGTTCGAGGAGCGCAGGGCGGCACTCAAGCACGCCTTTTTTAAAGCCCATGGAGCCTGCGATTTTGAAGGCCATCTCCGAGGAATCCACATCGTGGTATGAGCCGTCGTAGAGCGTAACCCTAATGTCTACAACAGGATAGCCAGCTATTACTCCTTCGTGCATGGCCTCGACAATGCCCTTCTCCACCGCCGGAATATATTGTCTCGGTATGGCCCCGCCCACGATTTTATCGACAAATTCAAACCCCGCGCCCCTTCCCATAGGCTCGATTTCAATCCACGTGTCGCCGTACTGGCCCCTCCCGCCGGACTGCTTCTTGTACTTGCCCTGAATCTTCGTTTTGCCCTTGATCGTCTCCTTGTAGGGTATCTTCGGGGTCTTCATGACGACCTCGGTGCCGAACTTGCGCTTTAGCCTCTCAAGCGTAATCTCAAGATGAAGCTGGCCCATGCCGGAGAGTATCATCTCTTTCGTCTGCTCGTCTCTTTGGAACTTGAGCGTCGGGTCTTCCTCCAGCAGCCTGTGCAGGCCGTTCGATATTTTGTCCTCTTCGCCCTTGTTCTTCGCCTCGATGGCGAAGGCCATGACTGGCTCCTGGTATTTTATAGGCTCGGCGATATACGGATGCGCCTTGTCGCACAGAGTATCGCCGGTTACGGTATCCTTGAGCTTTGCTATAGCGGCTATCTCGCCCGCCTTTATGACCTGCGCCGGGACCTGTTTCTTGCCCATGAGGTAAAAGACCTGGCCGATTCTCTCTTCCTTCTCTTTGTTGGCGTTGAATACGGTGGAATCGGACTTCAACTGCCCGGATATTACCCTGAAAAGGCTGAGTTTCCCGGCGAACGGGTCGGCTATGGTCTTGAAGACCACCGCCGCCAGAGGGCCGTTCTTGTCCGTCTTAAGGACCGCTTCCGCACCCCTGGCGTCTTTAACCTTGATAGGCGCCGTCTCGGCCTTCTCGACAGGGTTCGGCAGGGCTGCGGCAATCATGTCCAGGAGCTGGGGCACGCCGACTCCCTTCGGCGGCGCGCCGCAGAGCAGGGGCGTTACCTTCCCGGCGATGCAGCCTTTCCGAAGGCCGGCGGCAATCTCTTCCTGGGAGAGCTCGCCGGTTTCAAGGTATTTCTCGATAAGCGCATCGTCGCTCTCGGCTATCTTCTCTATCATCCTGCCACGGAACTCGTCGGCCTTTGCCTTCATGTCCGCCGGGATGTCGGTCTCTTTGGTCTTGCCGCCCTCGTCGGTTACGTAAGCCTTCATCTTCAACAGGTCGATTACGCCTTTGAAGCTGCCCTCGGAGCCTATAGGTATCTGAACAGGCGTCGCTTCCCTGCAGAATCCTTTCCCGCATTCCTTAAGGACGGTCTCGATGTCCGCTCTCTCCTTGTCCATTTTGGCTACGAATATTATGCGCGGAAGCCCGAACTCGTTCAGATATTCCCATACCTTCTCCGTCTCGGCCTTTATTCCGGAGATGGGCGACATTATGACTACGGCGCCGTCGGCTGCGCGCACACAGGCCTTTGCGTCTTCGAGAAAATTTATGTATCCGGGGGTGTCTATTAAGGTAATCTTGTTGCCGCCCCACTCGCAGAAGGCGGCGGCGGAGCTTATGGAGGACTTACGGTTTATCTCTTCAGGCTCGAAGTCAGTTACGGTATTGCCTTCCTCGACCCTGCCCATGCGGTCCGTGGCCCCGGCGGCGAAGAGCATGGCCTCTGTGAGAATCGTCTTGCCCGCGCCGCCGTGTGATACGATTACGACATTTCTCGTGTTCTCTACAGCGTAATCTTTCATGTGGCCTCCTGGGTTAATTTCACAAATCGGAAATTTGTTCGTCATTCCCGCGAAGGCGGGAATCCAGGGACTTCAATCCTCCATTACCTTTACGATTACGGGCCTTATCGTCGTTGCCCTTTTTACCTTCCTGTCGTATAGCCTCACCAGCGCCGCCGAAAGGACAAGAAAAATAATGCCCCCCAGCGCCTGCCAGTAATCGAGCGCAATGGCCCCGGACAGCATCGGCCCGTATTTCCCGCCGAGATACGCACCCAGAAAAAGGAATATCACCGGGAGCATGTAGGTCAGAAACGTCGCTTTAAGGAACATCGCGGATTCGATGTTCACCATAACGTGCTGGCCGGGCTTCGCGCCGAGCGGGTTGTCCGCCTCCATTATCCTGTCTCCGGAGGCGACCTTGCAGGATCCCGCGGCCTTGCAGCCCTCGCATCCGCCGCTTCCGGACATCATTACCTTCGCGGTATCACCCGCGGTTTCCATTACTACGCCTGGTTCTTCCATTAAGTCTTTTCTTTCAGCAGCCTGTACTCTATGCTGTCCACCAGGGCCTCCCAGGAGGCCTCGATAACGTTCTCGGACACGCCTACCGTGCCCCATTTGCCGGTATCGTCGCCGGACTCGATAAGCACGCGCACCTTCGCCGTAGTGCCCTCGCCGGCGTTTAAGACGCGGACTTTATAGTCCAGTAGCCTCACGTCCGTCAACTCCGGGAAGTGCTTCAGGACCGCCTTTCTGAGCGCGTTGTCGAGCGCGTTCACCGGGCCGTTGCCCATAGCGGCGGTATACTCGTAATGGCTTTGGTCGAGGGAATCGCCGGCACTGACTTGCACCCTTATTGTAGCCTCAGACAGGGTTTCCTGTCGGTTCTCGTACCACTCCACAATTACACGGTAGCCTTCGAGTTTGAATATGGGTCGATACCTGCCGGTGGCCTTCTTGATGAGAAGCTCGAAAGAAGCCTCCGCGCCCTCATATTGATAGCCCTGGCTTTCCATTTCCTTTAGCGTCCGCAGGATGTTCTTTACCTCCGGCGTGTTGTGGGTCAGGTCTATGCCGTACTCGGACGCCTTCCGGATGATATTGCTCTTGCCTGCAAGGTCGGAGACGAGTATGCGCTGGACGTTTCCCACTGCCTCCGGCCTCGTATGCTCGTAAGTCTCGCGCGCCTTCAGGACGGCGTTTACGTGCATGCCCGCCTTGTGCGCGAAGGCGGAATCCCCCACATACGGTTGGTGCTTGTACGGCCTCAGGTTGGCTATCTCCGCGACAAAACGGGAGATTTCCCTGAGCCTCCGGAGCCTGTCCTGCGGTATCCCTTCCAAGCCCATTTTGAGCTGAACAGCAGGGATAATCGAGCATAAGTTGGCGTTCCCGCACCGCTCCCCGTAGCCGTTTATCGTCCCCTGCACCTGTTCTGCGCCGAGATTTATCGCCGCGAGCGAATTGGCCACGGCAAGCTCGGAGTCGTTGTGGCAGTGTATACCGAGCGGGGCGGATAACTTCTCCTTTACCTCGGTTATTATCCTCTCTATATCCCATGTGAGCGTGCCGCCGTTAGTATCGCAAAGGATCAGGCAGTCGGCCCCGGCATCACGGGCGGCCTTCAGCGTCTTAACGGCATAGGCCGGGTTGGACTTGTAGCCGTCGAAGAAATGCTCCGCATCGTAAAAAACCTCGGATACGTTTGCCTTCAGAAACGATACCGAACCGTGTATCATGTCGAGGTTTTCGTCCAGGGAAACCTTAAGCGCCTCCCTGACGTGCAGGTTCCAGCTTTTCCCGAAAATCGTAACCACGGGGGTAGCAGCCTCCACGAGCGAGAGGAGGTTTTGGTCCTCGTCTGCCCTGACCCCGGCGCGCCTGGTGCTCCCGAATGCGGCGGTTTTTGCCGTGGCAAGCCTGTATCCCTTTATTTTATCAAAATATGCGGCGTCCCTGGGATTGGAGCCGGGCCAGCCGCCCTCGATGTAATGGACGCCCAGTTCGTCGAGCTTGAGGGTCACCCTGACCATGTCTTCAAGCGAGAAGGCCACGTCTTCCGACTGCGCCCCATCCCTCAAGGTAGTATCGTATATCTTTACCATCAGAATACCTCGAAAATTAGGATAACAGGTTAAAGAATATAACATTAACCCATTAGAAATTCAATTTTTTTTTGGGAATTGAACTAAACGGAGGAAAATCCGTTCCGCAGCCTCCGGGCTTCCTTCGGCCATGCCGGGGGAAGGCAAAAACAAGGCCGCAGGGGAGGGGAACCGCCTGCTTAAGTGGCCCGGAGGCCGCGTCTCCCGAAAATCCGGGAGCCAACGGATTTATTATACTTTTAATAATACAATGAATTTTACTTTTGTCAAGAAGAATTTCAGAAAGACGACAAAAATCAACCGCCGGATTGTTTAAACGATAAGCTTGAATATAGGCTGGGAAGGCCGGAATCGAACCGGCACGGCCCTTACGGGCCAGCGGATTTTAAGTCCCGGCTGATGTGAAATCTTGCTGTTTTTTATTATGCCTTATCAAGTTGTATGTAGTCATTTCCTCTTGATAAAACAATTAGAT
>JAJYGS010000136.1:5249-5951 GCA_021785055.1 Nitrospirota bacterium
CTTGATTTAATCGGTCATTTTTATAGACTTGATTGAGTTCGTTATTTTTGGATTTTATTTAGCACAATTTTAGCACATTCCATCGTTATATATTTTCGTCGTTCACAGGCGGCTTAAGCAACTTTTGACGGCAGGCGCTCAACGGTAATGTCGGCCGCTCGCTTGCGTACCTGCGCAAGGTCATAATTCATCTGCATCCGAAGCCATGTATCCGCCGTGCCGCCGAAGGCTTTTTCAAAGCGTATTGCCATTTCCGGCGTGACGCTACTGCGTCCGGCAATAACATTGTGAAGCTGCTGGCGCGTAATGCCGAGTCCTTTAGCGGCTTCCGCGACAGGTAGGCCAAGCTCATCAAGGCACGCCTTAACGAGTTCGCCGGGATGTACAGGGTTTTTCATATCCATGGTTCTTAACTCCTTCAATGGTAATCAACAAAATCCACGTCGAAAGCGTCTCCGTCTTCAAACCGAAAAATAATCCGCCAATTCGCGTATACGGTCACCGAGAAAAAGCCTTTCAACTCACCCTTGAGAATATGCAGGCGGAAGGTCGGCAAGTTCATGCCATCGATCTCCTGCGCGGCGTGCAAGGCCGATAGAATAAGCCTTATCCGGCTCAACATATCCGGCGGCAATTTACTGCCGTTGTCATCCTCGAAGAGCCGCCGCAATCCTTTATGGCGAAAACTTTTTATCATTGGTC
>JAJYGS010000136.1:5961-6272 GCA_021785055.1 Nitrospirota bacterium
TTTTAGAAAAAATATCCTCTGATCATTTTGTCTAATGTTGGCATTGAAGGACTTGCTGGAATGATGATTGCGAGGCCGGCCACAACCGCGATGCAGACCATTATGAGGTAAACGCCGCGACCATTTACAGATCGATCTGGCTACGACGGGGAGCCAAACCGAACAAAGGCCGTTTTTCACACCGGAAACGGCCTTTTTCTATTTTTGAGACAAGCTTAAATTGCATAGATGTGTCAATATGGGGTACCTCTAAAAATACCCTGTTGAGTGCCACGAGTTTTCTTGCTTGTGGCGGTTAAATATTTTTTACT
>JAJYGS010000025.1 GCA_021785055.1 Nitrospirota bacterium
TCGGTATAATGGACATATACCAGACATATACCGGGCAGGACCCGCGCAAGGTTCCCATGCAGGTATTCCCCGGCGTCCACTACAACATGGGCGGCTTCTGGGTGGACTACGACATGGCGACTAACATACCCGGCCTCTTCGCCGCCGGCGAGGCGGAATACCAGCACCACGGCGCGAACCGCCTCGGCGCGAACTCGCTCGTCTCCTGCATCTACGACGGCATGATCGCAGGCTCCGCGGCGGTCGATTACGCATCCGGCCTCGATACGCGCCCGGAAGACATGCCGTATTCGATTTTCGACACGGAGGTAAAAAGGCAGGCGGAGATAAACGCCGGATTGACGGCGAAGGACGGCAATGAAAACCTGCGCACGCTTTACCATGAGATGGGCGACGTTATGCGTGAAAACGTGACGGTCATGCGGTATAATGAAAAGCTCAAGGGCACGGACGAAAAACTCCGGGAACTGGCGGAGCGCTTCGACAATATCGGCCTCCCGGACGGCGGCCAGTCCCTGGTGTTCGCGCGGGAGCTTAAGAACATGCTCGTCCTCGCGCGGGCGATAACGCTTGCGGCCCTCACGAGGAACGAATCGCGCGGCGCGCACTACAAGCCTGAATTCCCGAAGCGCGACGACGCAAACTGGCTCAAGACGACAAAGGCGTTCTATGCCCCGGACGGGCCGCGCTTCGAATACGAGCCGGTGGACGTATCGCTTATAGAGCCGCGGGAGCGGCATTACGAACTGGAATAATAAGTATTACGCAGGAGGTCATTATGAAAATGAAACTGTTTGTGCCGGTATTTGCATTACTTGCCCTGTCCCTCTCCGCCTGCGCGTCCACGGGCGGAGGCGCGAAGGCGGCGACGATGATGATGCCGGCCATACGGGCTTTGCATATGGTGTACGTCTGGGATGCGGACGGCTACCCGGACATCAACCTCCTGCGGGCGCTGAAGGCGGAAGCGGCGGAAGAGCTTCGCGCAAAGGGCCTTCTCGTATCGAACGATCAGAACTCGACCCAGGCGTATGTAAAAATCACGGTGCTGAAGGGATATGAAAGCGTGAACAAAGGCAGGTCTTATCTCAAGGCGCGGCTTTATTTCATGGACGCGGCGGGGGAGAATATATTCTACGACAAGACCGCATCCGCATCGCTTTCGGGCGACAGACCCACCGGCAGCGGGGGCGAGAAAGGCCCCGGCTGGCCCGTGAAGCAACTGGTGCGGGAGCTTCTGTCGGATTACCCGAAGGTTGCCGGAAAATGAACAAGGGCGACAAATTCATAGCGCGGATAAAACGCCGGGAAGGGCCGGATTCTAAGCCGCGATGGGAGGAGTTCGAGCTGGCTTTCCGCCCCGGCATGAACGTCATTATCGCGCTCATGGACATCCAGAAAAACCCGACGACGCGCGAGGGCAAAAAGACTATTCCGGTCGCATGGGAATGCTCCTGCCTCGAAGAGGTATGCGGGGCCTGCGCGATGATTATAAACGGCGTCCCCAGGCAGGCGTGCAGCACGCTTATAGACGGGCTTGAGACGCCGGTCGTGATAGAGCCTCTTACGAAGTTCCCGCTCGTAAAGGACCTTGTGGTAGACAGGCGTTCGATATTCGAGAATTTCAAAAAAATCCGCGCCTGGATACCGATAGACCTCACATACGGCGCGGGGCCGGGGCCGAGGGTAAGCCAGGAGACGCAGAGGAAGGCGTATCCCCTTTCCCGGTGCATAACCTGCGGGAACTGCCTTGAGGCCTGTCCGCAGGTAAACAGCCGCTCTCAGTTCATGGGCGCGGCGGTGCTGAACCAGGCGACTCTGATGGACTCTCATCCCACCGGAAGGATGAACAGGTCGGAGAGGCTTACGGCGGTGCGGGCGAAAGGCGGCCTTCCCGACTGCGGCAACGCCCAGAACTGCGCCCGCGTATGCCCCAAGGACATACCGCTCGTGGACTCTATCGCGCGGCTCAACCGTGAGGCCATAATCGACGGCCTTCTTAAATGGCTGGAGAAATAATGCGGCTTCACGAATACCAGGCGAAGGAAATCCTCCGGAAGACCGGCATACCCGTCCCGAACGGGTTTCTCGCATCGACTCCCGGCGAGGCCGGGGCGGCATACGACAACCTCGGTTCGCACATCGTAGTCCTGAAGGCGCAGGTATTGGCCGGAGGGCGCGGAAAGGCCGGGGGCATAAAGACCGCTCATTCCGCCGAGGAGGCGGGTATCGCCGCATCCCAGATGCTTGGGCGCAGGCTCGTTACATCCCAGAGCGGCCCGGAAGGCGCCCCGGTGCGGAAGCTCCTCGTCGAAGAGGGCGTGGCCGTCGAGAACGAATATTACGTCGCGATAACCATCGACCGGGAGAAGAAAAAACCCGTGGTGATAGCCAGTTCCTCCGGCGGCATGGAGATTGAAGAGACGGCAAGGAAATTTCCGGAAAGGATAGTCCGGGAGTATATAGAGCCGGTATTCGGCCTCCAGCCATACCAGGCGAGGAAAATCGCATACGGGCTCGGCATACGGGGAAACCTTGCGCAGGTATTCGTGGACGTCCTGCTCAAGCTACATATTATCTTCCTCGTCTCCGACCTCGAAATCGCGGAGATAAACCCGCTCGCCAAGACGGAGGAAGAGCGTTTCGTGGCGCTGGACTCCAAGATGACGATAGACGACAGCGCGCTTTTCCGGCATGAGGACATCAAAAAACTTGCAGACCCGCTGGACATGGATCCGCGCGAATACGAGGCCCGTGAGGCCGGAGTAAACTACATAAAACTGAAAGGCAATATCGGCTGCATGGTAAACGGCGCCGGACTTGCCATGGCGACGATGGACCTAATAAAATCCGCAGGCGGTGAACCGGCGAACTTCCTCGACGTAGGCGGCGGCGCGGATGCGGAGCATATCAAAAAAGCCCTTGAAGCGCTTGTCGCCGACCAGAGGGTGGAATCCATCCTCGTGAATATCTTCGGCGGGATTTTAAGATGCGACGTCCTTGCGGAAGGCATCGTCCGGGCGGCGCGGGAACTCACGCTTAAAGTGCCGATAGTCGTGCGCCTTGAAGGGACGAACAAGACCCAGGGAGAGAAAATCCTTCGGGATTCCGGGCTTCCGATACACTTCGCGGCGACGATGCGCGAGGCAGGCGAAATGGCCGTCAGGTCGATAAGGAGCAACGCGTAGTTACTTTTCTTTCAGGTGAAAGAAAAGTAACCAAAAGAAAGCCGGGCCGTGTCTATATTAATTAACAAAGCGACAAAAGTAATTGTCCAGGGCATTACCGGGCGCGAAGGCTCCTTCCACGCCGGGCAGATGCTCTCCTACGGTACGCGCGTTGTCGGAGGCGTTACGCCGGGCAAGGGCGGGAAAGAAATCCTGGGTCTCCCGGTATTCGATTCCGTGCAGGAGGCGGCGAAAGAGACCGGGGCAGACGCATCCGTAATATTCGTCCCGGCGACGTACGCCTCGGACGCCATCCTCGAAGCCGCGGACGCCGGCATAGGACTTATAGTCTGCATAACCGAGGGCATACCGGTGCACGACATGCTGGTGGTCGCGCGGGCGCTCGAAGGCTCGTCCAGCCGGCTCATAGGCCCGAACTGCCCCGGCGTCATCACTCCCGGAGAGGCCAAAATAGGCATCATGCCCGGCTACATCCATACCAAAGGCAGTATCGGCGTCATATCCCGGAGCGGGACTTTGACCTACGAGGCGGTCTTCCAGCTTACGGCGGCGGGCCTTGGGCAGTCCACCTGCATCGGCATAGGCGGCGATCCGCTCATCGGCACGGACTTCACGGACTGCCTCCGGATGTTTGAAGACGACCCGGGGACAGAGGCCGTCCTTATGATAGGCGAGATAGGCGGCGCGGCTGAGGAGCGCGCGGCGGATTTCATAAAAAGCGGGCAATTTTCAAAGCCCGTCTTCGCATATATCGCCGGACTCACGGCCCCGGAAGGCCGGAGGATGGGCCATGCGGGGGCGATAATATCCGGCGGGGCCGGCGCGGCAGGGAAAAAAATCGAGACTCTGGCCGATGCGGGTGTTAAAATAATAACCGAGCCTTCCGCCATCGGGGAGACGGTAAAGACAATCTTAACCGCGGAGATACACAGGCGCGGAGGAAAGCGGAAACGAAAGGCGGCGAATTAACATATACGCAGCATCTATTCTTGATTGTCATTCTGAACGAAGTGAAGAATTCGCCGTTAAACTCCAGAAGCAGATTCTTCGCTGCGCTCAGAATGACAGTCTTCCGAGTCGGCTGTTTTAAAACTGGAGGTTTTAGTATTATGAAGATGCTTCTGCCCGTTATAGACCCTGACCTCTGCACCGCGTGCGGGCTTTGCTGCGCGGCATGTCCTTACGAGGTGCTGGAGATGAAAAACGGCCTGGCCTGCGTCGTTAAGCCGAAGGCATGCAAGGACCTCGAGGCCTGCGTCGAGGCCTGCCCGACCGGTGCCATAACTATGGAAGAGGTCGAATTACCGGACTGAAAAAGGAGGCTATTCCTTGACTGAAGATTTTTCGGATTCCAGAAGGAAGTTCCTGGGCTACGCGATTGCCGGGATGGGCGGGGCGGTGGCCATAGGCTATGCCATACCGCTCGTCCAATATCTCGTGGGGCCTGCGATGGAGCCGCAGGAAGAGCAGTGGTCTTTAGTCTGCGGCGTGCAGGAGCTTCAGGTAAACGAACCTAAGTCCATTACGTTTGTTTCCAACCTGAAGTCCGGCTGGCAGACCGAGCGCGTGCAGAGGGACGTCTGGGTGGTCAAGCAGCCGGACGGGAGCTTCACTGTATTCTCGCCGGTCTGCCCGCACCTTGGCTGCGCCTACAACTGGAACAACCAGGAAATGCGCTTCATATGTCCGTGCCACGGCAGCGTATACAACATAAACGGAAAAGTCCTCGCAGGCCCGGCCCCAAGACCTCTCGACACCCTTCCCGTAAAGGTTGCAAACGGGAATCTATACGTCAAATACGAGAAATTCCGTCTCGGAATCTCTGAAAAGGTGCTTGCCTGATGAATCCAACACAGAAGGTAAGGTCGTGGTTTGAAGAACGTCTCGGACTCTCCCGCCTCGTGGCGCCGCTGATGTACAAGCCTCTGTCCGGCGGGGCGCGCTACCAGTTCAGCCTGGGTTCGCTGAACCTCCTGCTCTTTGTGAACCAGGTGGTTACGGGCATCTTCCTGATGATATACTACGTGAATTCCCCCGACCACGCATACGACGCCGTAAAGTATATCCAATACAAGGTAGATTTCGGCTATCTCGTGCGCGGCCTGCACTACTGGGGCGCGAGCGCGATGGTCGTCTCGGTAATGCTCCATATTGTCCGGGTCTTCGTCTACGGCGCATATAAAAAACCGCGCGAGATAATGTGGATAAGCGGCACGCTGCTGGCGCTGCTCGTTTTCGGATTCGCCTTCACGGGGTATCTGCTGCCCTGGGACCAGAAGTCCTACTGGGCAACCGTGGTCGGCACAAGCATCCCCGGCACGACGCCTGTCATTGGAGATGTCATCGTCCGCCTCGTGCGCGGCGGCATCAGCGTAAGCAACCTCACCCTCACCCGCTTCTTCTCGATACATGTGGAGGTATTGCCCTGGCTCCTGGCGATTGTAGCCGGAATACACCTCACGGTTCTCCAGATTGTTGATCATACCCCGCCCTGGAACCCGGAAAAGGCGAAAATCAAGGCCCCTTTCTATCCCGACCAGGTCTTTAAGGACATGGCGCTCTTCCTGCTGGTTTTCGTGGGGCTGGTGGCGCTTGCCAACCTCCGCCCCGCCCCGCTCGGCTCCGTCGCGGACCCGACGGTCAAGACCTACGTGCCGCGCCCCGAATGGTATTTCTTTTTCCTGTATCAGCTCCTGAAATTCTTCCAGGGCCCCTACGAGATTGTCGGCACGATGGTCCTGCCGACCCTGTTCGTCATACTGATGCTGCTTCTGCCTTTCTACGACAGGAACCCGGCCCTTGCCCCGAAGAAGCGCCCCGTCGCAATGGCCTGCATCGGGATATGCGTCGCAGGCTATATCGCCCTTACCACCTTGGCCGTCGTAAGCGGGAAACCTGGCGGCGGGCCGTCGACGGTCTCCGTGACGAAGGGTAAACTTCTCTTTGCGAAGCTGCACTGCGATTCGTGCCACAGCATCAACGGCGTCGGCGGACAGGTCGGCCCGCCGCTCGACAAGGAGGCCGGGAAGCGGACAAGGGAGTGGCTGATTGCGCACTT
>JAJYGS010000139.1 GCA_021785055.1 Nitrospirota bacterium
CTCCTGTCGTCGTCCCTCGAACTTATCACCAAAGTCGGCGTCGGCGCGACCCTCATCAGCCACCGAAGGAACGTGAAACCGTCCATCCGGGGCATTTCAAGGTCGAGCGTGATGAGGTCGGGCTTTAGCCTTATGACCTTCTCTATGGCCTCTTCGCCGTCAGCGGCAACGCCGACGACCTCTATTCCCGGCGATTGTCCCAGCATCCCGGCCAGAGCCTTCCTGTTCGGGAGCGAGTCATCGACCACAAGCACTTTTACTTTTTTCATCCGGGGCAGCGTCCGTTAAATCTATTTCTCTATTGGCATCGCTTCCCTGACTGAAACCGGCTTCTGGTAAACCATGTCGTTTCTTAGGTGAACGAGCCTGAATGCCGTCGTAACGTTCAAGAGCGACTCCGCATGCCCAAGCAGGAGATACCCGCCCGGAGACAGCTTGTCGTAAAACATCTTTATGAGTTTCTTCTTCGACTCAGGGTCGAAATATATAATCACGTTCCGGCAGAAAATGACGTCGAATCCCTTGAGGAAGCTCAGGCGGTACGGGTCGAAGAGATTCAAGTGGGAAAACGTCACGAGCTTTTTTATATCGTCCGATATCCTGAAGCTTCCCGGCGACTCCTCCTTGAAGTATTTCCGCATCATGTCGTCCCTGATGGCGCGGAATGAGCCGCGTCTGTAGACGCCTCTGCGCGCGGCGGTCAGGACTTTCTGGTTTATGTCGCTGCCTATTATTTCCACCTCGGCGCCGCCAAGGAATCCGGCCTCTGAGAGTATCATGCCTATTGTATACGGTTCCTCGCCGGTTGAACAGCCCGCGCTCCACACCTTGAACGTTTTCTGGCCGCCGGGACCTATGATTCCCGGGAGAATTTCATCCCTGAACGCCCTCAACTGGGCCTCTTCCCGGAAAAAATACGTCTCGTTCGTCGTGAGGCTGTCCACCACCTCCACAAGCTCCGCCTCCCTTCTCCTGTCGTAGGACAGGAAGCGGTAATAATCGAGGAAAGTGTTGAGCTGGTGCAGGCGGACGCGGCGCGAGAGCCTCTTCTCCAGGAGATATTTCGATGTGTCGTCGAAATAAAGCCCGCAGTAATCCCGGATAAAGTCCCGTAGCAGCCGGAAAACGTCGTCCGGAAGCTCTATTATGTCCTCGGTGAAAATCATTCGCCTTCCCCGACAAGCCTCGACGCGGCCTCTCTTACAATACGCTCCGGGTCGCTTTCCGCCGCCGCAGCCAGAAGCTCCGCGCTCCCCTCAACCCCTGCGCGGACCAGCGCTTCGAGCGCGGCCTTCCGGACGCTCCAGTCCGGGTCCTTCGCAAGCGTCTTAAGATTAAGAAGCGGCTCCGGCGCGTTCAACGACAGCGCGGCGGATATGCCCGCCTTCCGCACCTCCGGATCCCTGTCCGCCATCGCGTTAAGTATATGCTTTCCGGCCTCCGGTCTTCCCGTCCGGCCAAGCCCCTCGACGGCCTCCATCTTGACGGGACCGTAGACATCCGACAAAAGCGAAAGAAGCGCGGCGAAAACCCTCGGGTCGGATTCATAAGACAAGGCCCTTGCGGCCTGCGCCCGCACCCAGGGGTCTGAGTCCTTCAAAAGCAGGAACATCGGCTCCGCCGCTCCGGGGACATTTTTCCCCATCAGGGCGTTTACAGCGGAGAGCCGCACCCTCGCGTCCTCGTCCACGACGCACCTTAGCACTGCGCCGAGCGACGCGTCCTCGCCCGCAGTAGCGATGGAGTCGACAGCCGCGGCGCGGACTTCGGCGTCCTCGTCTTTCAGAAGCCTCTCCAGTACCGATGCGTTCCCTTTACCCAGGAGGCCGCACAGAAACGCTATGTCCCTCCTGAATGAAGGCTCCGGGTCCTGAACGAGGGCCTTCAGATCAAGTTCGCCACTGACGCCGGGTATGGATGCGATGGCCTTTATCGCAGTTTCCTGAACATCGGGGTATTCGTCCCGCAAAAGCTCCAGCATCCTTAGCGCGGATTTCTTTGCCTTAAGCCTGCCCATCGCCGCCACCGCCGCGGAACGGGTATGTCCGTCCTCGTCGTCAAGAAGCGGCAGTAGGAACTTCGCCGCCCTGGCGTCCCCCGCGACACCCAGAAGCTCCGCGCAGGCGCGCCTTACCGCCGCGTCTTCGTCGTTCAGCAGGAATATCAGCGGTTCCACTCCGTCCCTGGAAATCTCGAAGAGCGCAGCCATCGCGTCTTCCCGGAGTTCGTCGTCGTACAGAAGTCTTGCGATAGTCCCCACTGCCGAGCGCTCCCTCATCCATCCGGCCAGGCGGGCGGCGGACTTGCTGAGCTCAGGCTCATAGGAGCTTATAAGCCCTTTTATGAATTCCATCTCCTCCGGGCCAAGCTCTTCCTTAAGCTTGCGCGCAAGCGCGCCCGGCTCCGGCGAGGACGCCATTATCCTGGCCGCGCCCTTTACGGCTATTTCCCGTATCACGGGAACCTCGTCTTTCAGGGCCTCTTTGAATACGGGCCAAGCCGAGGGATCGCCAATCCTGTAGAGCGCGTCGAGCGCCGGCTCCCGCAGGAAGTCGTCCTTCGAGGCCTCCATAAGCGCCCAGACGGCTCCCTGGTCTCCGAGTTCTCCGAGCGCGGCGGCGGCGTTGAAAGCGAGCCATTGCTCGTCCGCCTTCAAAAACGAAACGAGCGCCGGAATCGCGCTTTTCGCCTTCATCTTGCCCAGGTGTTCCATAGCCGAGGAGCGGACGTTCATGTCGCTGTCGTCAAGCGCCCCTATCAGGGCGTCCACGCAGGATAAATCGCCTATCTCGCCTATGATGTCAACGATGAATTTCCTGACGTCCCTGTCCGGCTCTCCCAGCCGCATGGAGAGCGCCTTCGCCGCGGGAGGCCCAAGCCTTATCAATCCTTCCGCCGCAGAGTTGCGTGCGCCTGCATTGTCTTCGGAAAAAAGAGACCGGTACAGCCCCTCGAAGACCTCTTCCCCGCCGTAGGAAACGAGCGCGTCGAGCGCAGTCTTTCGCACCCGCCAGTCCGGGTCGGCGACGGCCTTCAGGAGCGCCGGGATATATTCGGCGGAAACGTTTTCCGCCATCTCCGCAGCAGCGAGGCGCCGGGCCTCGGGGTCTTCCGCCTCAAGCCTCTTCAATATCTCCATCGACAAATCCTATTCCTTAATATCCGGAATCGTGCGCGCCCGGTCCAGTTCCACCAGTTCGCCTGAGTTAAGGAGCTTCTCCGGGTCGAGTACCATTATGAGCCTCTCGCCCGCCTTGCCTATCCCCTGGAGGAACTGCGCCTCCGGCCCTTTTACTATCTCAGGGGCATCCTCTATCGAGCCCATGTCCATGTACAGGATTTCCTTCACGTCGTCAACCACCACCCCTACTTTCCTGCCGCCTATAAGCAGTATGAGCACCTTGCTCCTGGTATCGGCGTCTGAGCCATATGTTATACCCAGCCTTTTCCTGATGTCTATAACCGGGACAACGCTTCCCCGGAGGTTTATGACGCCCTCTATAAAGTCCGGGGCCTTCGGGATAAACGTCAGTTTCTGGGGCCGGATAATCTCCGTTATCCTCATTATATCTACGGCGTATTCGCCCGCACCGGCGCAGAATACCGCCAGCTGGACCCGCCTGCCTTCTTTTTTTACCGCACTTTCCTGCATCGCTGCCTCTTCAGGAGACGGAATAATCTATGCCGTACAGCCTCTTCATCATCTTCCTTACGGCGTCGTATTCCCCGTCGCTGACGTCCGTAAAGCCCTCGCATTCCGAGTCTATCGCCTTGAGTATCCTGCCATGCGCCGGGTCTGCTATCGAAAGACTAACAAGCGCCTTCTTCAGTTTCTCCCTTATGGCCGAGTCCACTTTTTTGCCCGCGGAGAAGTTAAAGTTCGCTATCGAGTCTGAATAATGGATTATCTTCAGCCCCTTCTTCAGGTATTCCCTGGCCAGGGACTCCATCATCCCGCCGGCGTCGCATTCGCCGGACAAAACGGCCTTTGCCACCGCGTCATGGCGGTCAAGATACTTGTACGATTTCAGGTCGTAGAGCCTTATTCCCGCATCACCGAGTATCGCCCTCGGCATAAGGTGCGAGGAGGTTGATTTCTCGTTCCCGAAAGCGAAATTCCTGCCCCGTATGTCCTTCACGTCCCTGATATCCGATCCTTCCTTCACGACGATGACCGAGCGCGTGAAGGTATTTCCTTTGCCGATGGATTTTACGATAGCCTCCACTCCATACTTGTATCTCGCTTCCACGTAGGTTGCGGGGCCGAGCCAGCAGACGTCGGTAACGCCGAGGCCAAGGTCGTTTACGGCGGCGGCCATGTCCTGTCCGGGGACCACCTCCACCTCCACGCCCAGACTGTCCGAGAGATAACCCGCAAGGGGCATGAAACGCCTCTTCATGTTTTCCGGCTCTTCGAGCGGGAGGACTCCCAGGCGCATCCTGCCGGACGACAGGCTGTACTGCGACGTGAGCGAGAAGCGGTTTATCTCCTCCCGCAGGAGGTCGGCCTGGCCGGAAAGCTCCGAGACGGACTGATCCATCTCCTCGGCCAGCTTAACGGAAACGGCGGTTATCTCCCTAATCTTTCCGAGCGCCCGCACTATCTCCTGGCTCCCCTTTTTCTGCTCGGATGTAGCCGACACTATGCTCTTAACCTTGTCGGAGACGTTTTCGACGGCGATGGTAATCTGTTTGCTGCCCTTCGTCTGCTCGGCCATCGCGGTCTTAACCTGGCGGCTTATGTCGTTCATGTTCTCGGACGCCATCATGATCTGCTCGGAGCCCTGGCTCTGCTCCTGCGTGGCCGCAAGTATCTGCTGCACCATGTTGGATATGGACAGCATCGCCGAGGACACCTGCCGTATCCCCTCGGCCTGCTCCACGGTAGCCTTTTCTATGCTCTTGGACATCGAGGCGGCGCGGGTGGAGCTCTGCACTATTTTCTTGAGCGCCTCCTTCGCCTCGTTCGCTATCCTGACCCCCTGTTCCACGCTCTCGCGGCCTGTCTTGATGGATTTCACCGCGTCCTTGGCCTCTGTCTGCACGGCGCTTATGCGTTTAGCAATCTCCTGGGTCGAGGAGGAAGTGCGCTCCGCCAGGTCTTTTATCTCGTTGGCCACCACGGCGAATCCCTTGCCGTGTTCGCCGGCCTGGGCTGCGAGTATCGCGGCGTTTAGCGCGAGGAGCGAGGTCTGGTCGGTAACGTCGTCTATGACGGTCAATATCTCGCCTATCTCCTCGGAACGTCCACCAAGGTGTTCGATTACCTGCGCCGCCTTCTCGACCGTTTCCTTGATGTTGCGCATGCTCTCGATGGTCTTTTCCACGGAACTCATTCCGAGACCGGCGGCCTCTTCCGTAACCTGTTCGGAAAGATATGCCGATTCCTTCGATATGGCCTCGACTTCCTTTATGGAGGCGCCCATCTCTGTTGCCGACGCCGTGGTCTCCTCCGCCGCGCTGGAGAGCACGTCCATGTTCTCCGCAACCTGCTTTATGGACGCCGCCATTTCCATAATCGAGGACGAGGTGGATTCCGCCGAAGCGGAGAGTTGTCCGGTGCTGCCCGCGACCTGGTCTATGGAGGCGGCCATTTCCATAATCGAGGACGAGGAAGACTCGGCAGACGACGAAAGGGAATCCACGCTTTCCGCCACTTCCTTTATCGATGCGTTCATCTCCTCCATCGAGGACGAGGTGGTCTCCGTAAGGTCGTGCTGGGCCTCCGACCCTTCGGATATTTTCTTCGCGTTCATAGCTATCCGCTCGGTGGCGTTGGCGACGCTTATGGAGGCATCCTTCACCCTCGCCAGCATGTTCTTGAGGTTAGACACCATCCCGTTTATGGCGTTGCCGAGCTCGCCAAGCTCGTCGTCCGAATCCGTCTCGATAAGCTTTGTCAAGTCGCCGCCCGCTATTTTTTTGGCGGTGGTTGCCAGCCCGGATATTCTTCCGGTGATAAACCTTGTAACGAAGAAGGCGAAAACAATTATCGAGAGAATCATGGAGCCGACGGCTATGAGCATCGCCCTGAATATCAGTTTCCGTTTTTGAGCGTATACGTTGTCGTAGTTCAGGCCCAGCCTGATGGAGCCTACATGCTTCCCCGCCGGGTCGGAAAGCGGTATGACCGTGTCGTAATAGCTCTTATGCCCGTACTCGAATACCGGCGCGCTCTTCCTGTCCTCCGCGGTCGCCTTCGCGGC
>JAJYGS010000108.1 GCA_021785055.1 Nitrospirota bacterium
TACTATTAAAATATGACGGGTAGAACCATTTTAGCGGCTTTTTTCCTCTGCCTTGCCATATCCGCGCAGGCCAGGGCCGAAGACCCGGCTAAGATCATAGCCGGGATGAGCGCCGCATACGCGAAGGTGGACGATTATACGGCGATATTTTACAAACAGGAGCGTGTAAACGGAAGCGTCCTGCCAAGGGAGAAGATACTGCTGAAATTCAAAAAACCTTTTAAAATATACATGAAATGGCTGCCGTCCAGTCCGCACGCGGGCAGGGAGGCGCTATACGTCGGAGGCGCGAACGGCGGCAAGGTCATCGGACACGAAGGCGGACTGATAGGTTTCATTACTCTGCACATGAAACCGACGGGCGCTATTGCGATGAGAGGAAACCGCCATCCCATAACCGACGTGGGTATAGGCAGGCTAATCGACATAGTCGAGTATAATTTTAAACGCGCCGGGGAAAAAGGAGTATTGAGGCTTGAGTCCCTTGGCGAGGCCGAGGTTTACGGGCGGAAGACCCGGCATATCGCAATGGAGATGCCTGAGAGCGGCTACTACGCCCCGAAGATGGAGATATGGGTGGACGAGGGCCTTCGGCTTCCTATAAAAATCGAGGTCTTCGGGCCGAAAGGCAGGTTTCTGGAGGGCTACGGCTACAGCGGCTTGAAAATCAATCCGGGTCTTAAGGACGCGGAGTTTACGGAGGGGTATAAGGGTTATCATTTCTGAAAAACCCCTTGCATAGTTAAGCTTTTTGTGCTATAAATTGCAGGTTTTCCGGCAGGATTCCATAGCCGGATATTTTATCTCGCACACCCCGGCGGGGCCGGTCTACCGGCGCGGGGCCGGCAGGCGGCGGACTGAGGGCGGTGCTTCGGCGCGTAAGCCCGGTTTATCGGGTTTTCGGCGGAGGTTCCCTCAGATTCCGGGGTGGAGGAAACAACCAAACGGAGGTGTGATGTGGCGGTGATTACGATGAAGGAGCTGCTTGAGGCCGGGGTGCATTTCGGCCACCAGGCGAAGAGATGGAACCCCAGGATGAAGAAGTACATCTTCGGGGAGAGAAACGGGATTTATATAATCGACCTTCAGAAGACGCTTCGGAAGTTCAAGGAGGCGTATAATTTCGTGTCCGACACGGCGGCTGATGGAAGGCCGGTCCTTTTCGTCGGCACGAAGAAACAGGCGCAGGACTCCGTCGCGGAAGAGGCGGGGAGGTGCGGCCAGTATTACGTGAACCAGCGCTGGCTGGGCGGTATGCTGACGAACTTCGAGACCCTCAGGAAGGGCATAGAGAAGCTCAGGAAGCTTGAGCGGATGAAGGCGGACGGCACCTACGAGAAGATAAGCAAGAAGGAAGTCGCCTCCCTTGAGAAGAAGCGCCAGCAGCTCCTTAAAAACCTGGGCGGCATAAAGGACATGCCTGCGCTTCCCGGTGCGGTTTTCGTGGTAGACCCGCGCAAGGAGGCCATAGCCGTCATGGAGGCCAGGCGCCTCGGCATCCCGGTTGTGGGCATAGTGGATACGAACTGCGACCCGGATGTCATAGACTACGTAATCCCCGGAAACGACGACGCCATCCGCGCGATAAAGCTTATCGCCACAAAGATTGCCGACGCCGTAATGGAAGGCCAGCAGAGGCGCAGGGACAAGGTGGAAGGCCGCGTGACCGCGTCCATGGCGGCGTCGGAAGAGGCGACCGGCGAAAAGCCTGCTGAAATCCCCGCCGCGCAAGAGTCCGATACCGCCGCCGAACCGGGCGACACGGGGAGTTTCGCGTAATTTTAGATTATGCCTGTCATTCCGAGCTGAGCCGAGGAATCTACTTTGTGAATTTTAAATTCAACTGTGGGTCCCTCCGCTTCGGTCGGGACGACATCTATAAAGATTCGGAGGAATATTCAGAGATGGCGATTTCGGCAACAGACGTAAAGGACTTAAGGGAAAAGACCGGCGCGGGGATGATGGACTGCAAGAAGGCCCTGACCGAGACCGGCGGTGATATGGAAAAGGCGATAGACTACCTCCGCAAGAAGGGCCTCTCCGCCGCCGCGAAGAAATCCGACCGCATAACGTCGGAGGGCCTTGTCGGCTCGTACATCCACATGGGCGGCAAGATAGGCGTCATGCTGGAGGTTAACTGCGAGACGGACTTCGTGGCAAAGACCCCGGAGTTCCAGGATCTGGTGAAGGATATCTGCATGCACATCGCGGCGGCGAGCCCCAGGTACGTCCGGCGAGAAGAGGTTGACCCCGCCGAGCTTGAGCGCGAGAAGGAGATATATAAAGACCAGGCGAGACAGTCCGGGAAGCCTGAGCATATCCTGGATAAAATAATTGAGGGCAAGGTAGAGAAGTTCTACGGCGACGTCTGCCTGATGGACCAGATATTCGTAAAAGACCCGGACGGCAGGAAGAAGGTCTCCGACATCATCACGGAGAAGATTGCCAAGATTGGGGAGAACATAACCGTGCGGCGTTTCGTCCGCTATCAACTGGGCGAGGGCCTTCAGAAGAGGAGTTGTGACTTTGCCGCGGAAGTCGCCGAGCAGCTTAAAAAATAAGCCGGCCCCCCTGCGGCGACCGGTAGACCGGCGGTACCGGCGCGTCCTCCTGAAGCTCTCAGGCGAGGCGCTTATGGGCGGCAGGCCCTACGGCATCGACCCTGAAGTCGTCGAGGAGATCTCGCGGGAGATTAAAGAAGCCGTCTCCGGCGGCCTTGAGATGGCCGTGGTAATCGGCGGCGGCAATATCTTTCGCGGCGTCGCGGCGAGCGCGTCCGGCATGGAGAGGACTTCCGCCGATTACATGGGGATGCTGGCGACGGTACTTAACGCCCTGGCCCTCCAGAACATCCTCGAAAAGCACGGAGTCAGCACCCGCGTGCAGTCCGCGATCGAGATGAAGGAGCTTGCCGAGCCATATATCCGAAGGCGCGCCGTAAGGCACCTTGAAAAGAAGCGAGTCGTGATTTTCGCCGCCGGGACCGGCAACCCATACTTCACGACGGACACCGCCGCGGCCCTCAGGGCGATGGAGATAGGCGCCGAGATCATACTCAAGGCGACGAAGGTGGACGGCATATATACCGCCGACCCGATGCTGGACAAAGGCGCCAGGAAATACGACGAGCTCGATTATCTGGAGGTCCTTCAGAAGGGGCTTAAGGTGATGGACGCCACGGCCATATCTCTCTGCATGGACAATAATCTCCCTATAATCGTCTTTAACCTTAAAAAACCGGGCAACATAAAAAAAGCCCTCGAAGGCGGCAAGGTGGGCACTGTAGTGAGGATGAAGGGGGTAAACAAGTGATACCCGAGATAAAGAAAAAGGCCGAAGAACACATGAAGTCCGCCATTGATTCCATGAAGCACGAGTTCTCAACCATCCGCACCGGGAGGGCCTCTCTTTCGCTCCTGGACGACGTAAAAGTAGACTATTACGGGACGCCTTCCCCTGTTACCCAGGTCGCCACCCTTTCCTTGCCGGATGCGCGCACCATCGCCATAGCACCCTGGGAATCCAAGATGCTCTCCGTTATCGAGAAAGCCATCCAGAAATCGGATATCGGCATAAACCCCGTAAACGACGGGAAGGTGCTCCGGCTTATCGTACCGCCGCTTACGGAGGAGCGCAGAAAAGAGCTTGTGAAGAAGGCCAAAAAGATGGCGGAGGACTCGAAAGTCATCATAAGGAACATCCGCCGCGATGCGAACGAGGCCCTTAAAAAAGCCGAGAAGGACAAAAAAATAACCGAGGACGACTTGACGCGGAGCGAGCAGGAAGTCCAGAAGATGACGGACGATTTCATCCGTCGCCTTGACGAGGCCCTGGCGCACAAGGAAAAGGAGATAATGGAGGTCTGACCGGGGCCATGTGCCGGCAAGATTTAAATCCTGCCAATCGCCGGCAAACATTGTCATTCTGAACGCAGCGAAGAATCCGCTTTTATGTCTTTTATTATTATGCAAGACGCATGCATCGCCTGCGGCGCGTGCCGGGAAGAATGTCCCAACGACGCCGTCGAACCCTCCGGCGCAGCCTTCAGGATAATACCCGAAAAATGCTCCGAGTGCGCCTCCTGCCTTGAAAACTGCCCCTCCGGGGCGATAGTCGAGGATTGAGGGCCGCTTAAAAGCCCCTTTTCCGCTTGATAAATCCCCCCTTTTGTGCGAAAATAAAAGCTTCAAAATCCTGTTTTTTTAACAACTTATCCATAGGTGAAAAGTGGCTGTCCGCAAAAAGATCGGAAGCTTCACGTTCGTCCTGCATTCGCACCTCCCGTATGTCCTCTCGCACGGCAGGTGGCCGCACGGCACCGACTGGCTGAACGAAGCCACGGCGGAGACCTACATCCCGCTCCTGAACGTCATCGGGCGGCTGGTGGACGAGGGCATATCGCCGAAAATAACCTTGGGCATTACTCCCGTCCTTACGGAGCAGCTGAAAAGCCCCGCATTCCAGGAAGAATTCACGGCCTATCTTGAGAATAAAATAGCGGCTGCAAGGGCGGATTCCGTGGAATTCAAGGCCACCAGGGAGCCTGTTCTTTTGAAGGTTTCCAAGATGTGGGAGGAGTTCTACGGCGGCGCCCTGGACTCTTTCAAAAACAGATACAAGCGCGATATTGTCAAGGCCTTTGCGGACTTGCAGAGGCAGGGCCACATCGAGATAATCACCTGCGGCGCGACGCACGGTTACTTTCCGCTCCTCTCGCGCGACGAGAGCATCCAGGCGCAGGTAAAGCAGGCCGTGGCCTCATACCGCAGGAATTACGGGAGAAAGCCAAAAGGCATCTGGCTCCCGGAGTGCGCATACAGACCGGGGTATAAATGGTCTCCGCCCGTGCCGGCTCCGGGCCTTGAGCCGTACGAGCGCAAGGGAGTCGAAGAGTTCCTGAGCGAGAACGGAATCCGGTATTTTATTGTGGATTCGCACATGCTCGAAGGCGGCAAGCCCATAGGCGTATACCTCGACAGGTACGAGGCGCTTGAGAAGCTCTGGGGGCAGTTCGAGAAGGGTTTCACACCCCGTCCGCTCGACCCGGAGAAATCGCCGTACGACGTATATTTCATCGGCGCAAAGCCCGGCAAAAGGCCGGTCGCGATACTCACGCGGGACCCCAAGACCGGACTTCAGGTATGGAGCGGCGAGCACGGATATCCCGGAAATGAGCACTACCTGGACTTTCACAAGAAACGCTTCCCCGGCGGCCTTCGCTACTGGAGCGTTACCGACATAAAGGCCGACCTGGCCGAGAAGAAAAATTACAGGCCGGAGGCGGCTGGGAAGTTTATCCCGGAGCAGGCGTATCACTTCAAGGAGATGGTAAAGGCCGCGCTTACGGAGCATCTGAAGAATAAAAAATCACCCGGCATCCTGACGGCCCCGTACGACGCGGAGCTTTTCGGACACTGGTGGTTTGAAGGCCCGGAATGGCTCTATCACGTGATAAGGAATTTCGCCGAGGACGGCGAAGTGGAACTGACTACCGGCGGAGAATACGTCTCGTCCCGGAAGGGAGGACAGCTTGTCGCGCTCCCGGAAGGCTCATGGGGCGAGGGCGGGTTCCATTACATATGGCTCAACGAATGGACGGCCTGGACATGGAAGCATATATACGAGGCGGAGACGAGGATGGTGTCGCTCGCGCGCGAGTTTTCCGGCAAAGGGGACGAAAACTTAAACGACATACTTGGTCAGGCGGCGCGGGAACTCATGCTGCTGCAAAGCTCCGACTGGCAGTTCCTTATCAGCACCTGGAGCGCAAGGGACTATGCCGAGATGCGCTTCACGGAGCATTTCTCCACGTTCAACCGGCTGGCGGAGATGGCCGAGAAATACGGGCGCGGCGAGAAAGTCGCGCAGGGCGAGTGGGAGTTTCTTGGGATGACGAAGGAGCGCGACGATATTTTCCCGGACGTGGAGCCGGGATGGTGGAAGGGCGTGGAGCATAAGGATTAGGAGGCATTATGGCCGAAGAAGATAAAAAATTCGAGGTAAGGGATAAAAGAATTTTCAACCAGGAGGGCGAGCAGGTTCGGGAGGCGCAGGATAATAAAGAACCCATGCCGGGCGATGCGACCGGCTTTCACGAGCATCCGGACGAACAGCCGCCGGTGGATTTTATAGCTTTCGTAGGCTCGCTTGGGGCATCCGCGCTTAGGTA
>JAJYGS010000042.1 GCA_021785055.1 Nitrospirota bacterium
AAAAATATGAATATTGCGAGAGACCAATGCCTGCCTGCCGGGGAGGTTATACCGAAGAACTCGACGAACGAGTAATAGCAGAAATATGTAATGCCGAGCAGGACGGCAAGGGCGACGGATATGAAGAGGATAAAATGCATGCCGCTATTATAAAATAGTTGAGGACGGAATGTAATTCAATTTTACCAGCCGGGCCGGGTCGGAATATACAGTCTGAATACGCTGCCCTGGTCCAGCCGGCTTTCGACTTCCACACGGCCCCCGTGCGCCTCGGCCACGGCCTTGACGATGGCAAGCCCCAGGCCCGTCCCGCGAACCCCGGCAGCCCTCCCTGAACGGTAGTATTTGTCGAAAATGCTGCCCAGCTCTTCCGCCGGGATGCCGATGCCGGTGTCGGCGACCGAGATAACCAGAAAATCATGGCCGGCTTCGGAGGCGACGGACGCCTTCAGGGCGATATTACCCCCCTGCGGGGTGTAGTTTATGGAATTCTGAAGGAGGTTTGATACCGCCCGGACAATAAGTCTTTGGTCCATCACCAAGCTTTTGGGAAGATCGGCGCCAATCTCCACGGCAAACCGAAGTCCCTTCTCATTCATTTCTATTTGCATCCCGGCGTAAGCCTCGCGGAGCACCGCCGCAATATCGCACGGGGAAAGCTGGGTTGCAAGCTTGCCGGCCTCTGTCCTGGATATTGTCATGCAGTTTTCGAGCAGCGCGCTGAGCCTGTTTCCGCTGGTGCACATCGCCCCCAGCATCTCGCTTATCTCGGAGCCCTGCGGCATGGCGTTCAAAAGCTCGGCGTATCCGAGTATGGCGGTAAGGGAAGACTTTATGTCATGCGTGATCATCGCGTAAAAATCTTCCTTTTGCCGCTCCGCCCGCTTCTGTTCGGTAACATCCTTCTGCATTCCCCAGGCCCGCACCAGAAAGCCGTTTTCGACCATGCCGATATAGTTGTTCAGGAAGACGTGAACATTTCCCCGCACGTCCTTTTCGTAGGTCTCCTCTTTTTCCAGTTTGTAGCCGGAGCGAATCAGGTCTTTTAAGTAGCGGATATTTCGCGGGTCCGATCGGGGCATGGTATCGCCGAGCCTTGTTCCGACCATGTCCCCGGCCTTCTCAAGTCCGTACATGCGGGCCATGGCGTCGTTGCATTCGGCCAGGTAGGCATGCCTGTAAAACAGTTCTATCTGTTCGTCTTCCGGCAGGGACACGTCTACCGGTTTTTCCAGTTCGTAGCGCCAGATCCCCTCCGAGCTGTTTGCGATGAACGCACGGTAGCGGGCCTCGGACATAAGCAGGGCCTCTTCTGCGCGCCTTCGTTCCGTGACGTCGATAAGGGTGCCGATTATGGCGGGCCGCCCCTTGTATGTCGTGGAAGAACCCAGCACCTCTATGAAGGAAACGCTCCCGTCCTTCTTCAATATCCGGAACCGGTAATCCATAAGCTTAATCTGCCCTTCGAGGCGCTTTCTCATGTTTTCCCGGATGAGGTCCCTGTCCTCCGGATGCACGGCTTCAAATATGTCCCTTGTGCCCATCAGCTCTTCCCTGGAGCGTCCGTGTATCTCCGCCGCCTTCCGGTTCAGGTACAGGAATCTTTCATCCTGTATCAGATAAACGCCGACAAGCGCCTCTTCGGCGAGGTCGCGGAACATCGCCTCCGATTCCTTTAGCGTTTCCTCCGTCGCCCGACGGGAAGCAAGCTCATCCCTTTTCGCCGCCTCTGCCTTCCTTTGCCTTGTCGCCTGGCCGATGGAATTCAGTATGCGCGCAAAATGGGCGAAGCCTATCTCCTTGGTGAAGTAATCGTTCGCCCCGTTCTTGAAGGCGTTGCGAGCGACCTCTTCGTTTCCCTGGCCGGTTATGAAAATAAACGGGATGTCGTTTCCGCTCTCCCGTAAAGACGTAAGCAGCTCCATCCCGTCCATATACGGCATCTGGTAGTCGGAAAGTATGCAATCGACAGGGTGATCATTCATGTATTCAAGGCACGCCTGTCCGCTCTCCAGAATATGAATGTCGAGGTGCGGCGCCTCCTTAAGCAGCATAAGCCGCATCAGCTTCGCTATTTCCGGCTCGTCATCGACTATTACTATGGACAGGGATTCCATAAATCACTCTCCTCAACATCAATTATATAACAAAAACGATGAGATAAATTACGAAAGCTAAATTTTATTTTGACATCTGCGGCGGTCGGATTACGGATGCCAAATAGATGCTGAAACAGGGGATATTTATTATGCGGCAGGGGTATCGGACAGGATCTTTTCTATCCGCGAAATCTCTTTTTTCAGTTCCTCAAGACATTCCTCGTCCTGCCTGACCTGCCTGCCGGGTATATGGGCGGAGGAGTGAAGCAGGTTAAAGCTTAGCGTTTCCTCCATGTCCTCAAGGTCTTCTTTCAGGCGCTTCAGTCTGGCCTCAAGCGCGGCTCTGTCGGGTTTCATTTTTCAGATTGCCCCTCCGCCCAGCACCTTGTAGAGGGCGACAAGGTTCATAAGCCGCGCGAGGCGCGCGCTGATAAGGTTCTGCCGGGCGGCATACAGGGAACGCTGGGAATCGAGCACGTTAAGGTAGCTGTCCACGCCCTCTTCGTAACGGGCCTTTGCGAGGCGGTAGCTTAGGGCGTCGGCATTGGTGAGGGCCTGCTGGGCCGCCACCTGCTCGTCTATGGTTCCCCTCTCGGCCAGGGCGTCCGCCACCTCCCGGAATGCGGTCTGGATAGCCTTTTCATAGGTTGCCACCGCGATTTTTTTGTCCGTCTCCGAGACCTTTAAGTTGGCCCGGTTGCTGCCGGCGTTGAATATCGGCACGGTTATCTGCGGCGCGAACTTCCAGGCGAAAGAGCCGGGCTTAAAAAGCCCCACGAGGTCGTCGCTGCCGAGACCGACCGAGGAGACAAGCGTGATGCGCGGGAAGAAGGCCGCCCTCGCCGCGCCGATGTTTGCGTTTGCCGCCTTTAAAAGGTCCTCCGCCTGGAGGATGTCGGGGCGGCTTAAGAGCGCCTCGGAGGGCAGGCCGGGGGTAATGTCTTTTACATATGCGAGCCTGCCGGAAAGTTTCTCCGGCAGGAGATTTGTCGTAACCGGCGTGCCCGCAAGGAGGTTCAGCGCGTTTTCGTCCTGGGCCGCAACGGTCATGTAATAGGCGATGTCGAACCGCGCCGCCTCGACGCTGGTTTTGGCCTGCTGCACGTCGAGCGCGGAGGCTATTCCGTCCTCGAAGCGGCTCTTGACAAGGAGGTAGTAAGCCTGCTGGTTGGCCAGGGTTTCCTCCGCAAGCCTGTATCGCTCCTGGTCGGCGGCAAGGTCAAGATAGGAGGAGGCAACCTGGGCTACGAGGCTTATCTGGACGCTCCGGCGGGCCTGCCTTGTGGCGAAATACTGGTTGAGCGCCTGGTTTTTGAGGCTTCGTATCCTGCCGAAGAGGTCGAGCTCGTAGGAACTAAGCCCCAGGCCCACGTCGTATTCCTGAGCCGTTTCGTTATGCCCGGTTATGGAAAGTCCCCTCGGAACGCCCTGCAAGTTGCCGTCGGCGAAGGCGTCTATCTTCGGGAACAGGTTCGATCTCTGTATCCGGTACTGGGCCCTGGAACGCTCGATATTGAGCGCCGCAAGGCGGAGATCGCGGTTGTTTTTCAGGGCCAGGGATATAATATTTCGCAGGTTCCGGGCGAGGAAAAACTTCTTCCAGGGTATATCCGCCACGGCCTTCGCCGGTTTGCCCGCCGCTTTTTTGTATGCCGGGCCTACCGGCCAGGCGCCGGGCACGGGGGGCGCGGGACGTACGTATTTCGGGGCCATCGTTGCACAGCCCGCGAGGATAAGTGCAATAAAAATAACGAGAAGTTTCCTTGTCATTCTTCAAAAATCTCCGCTTCCCCGGCCATTTTTGTCCCGCCCGGCTGGGCGTTTTCCGTATCGTTTCCCGCCCCTGAGGCGACTTTTTGCCTTACGGGGAATGCCCGCCGGACGACGACGAAGAAGACCGGGACGAAGAAGATTGCAAGCACGGTCGCCGAGAGCATGCCGCCCATGACGGCGGTGCCGATGTCGTTCTGGGCGCCGGAACCCGCGCCGTTGCTGATTACCATCGGCAGGACGCCGAGGATAAAGGCAAGAGACGTCATGAGGATGGGCCTAAGCCTTAGCCTCGCCGCCTCGAGCGTCGCCGCGAACAGGTCTTTTCCGTGTTCCATCTGGCTCTTTGCGAATTCTACAATGAGTATGGCGTTTTTTGCGGAAAGGCCGATGGTGGTGAGCAGCCCCACCTGGAAATATACGTCGTCCGAAAGCCCGCGCAGCCCAGCCGCCGCCAGCGCGCCGATTACGCCGAGCGGGACGACGAGCATTACGGAAAACGGCACCGCCCAACTCTCGTACAGGGCGGCAAGACATAGAAACACCACAAGGAGCGATATGGCGTAAAGCGCGGGCGCCTGTGCGCCTGACAGCCTCTCTTCGTAGGAAAGCCCTGTCCATTCGTAGCCTATCCCGGCGGGAAGCTTGGCCGCCATTTCCTCCATCGCCTTCATCGCCTCGCCGGAGCTCTTTCCGGGCGCGGGCTGGCCGAGGATTTCAATAGACGGGAAACCGTTATAGCGCTCCAGACGCGGACTGCCGTAAGTCCAGTGCGCCGCGGCGAAGGCAGAGAACGGCACCATCTCCCCTTTGTTGTTGCGGACGAACCAGTAGTCCAGGTCTTCCGGTTTCATGCGGAACTTCGCGTCAGCCTGCATATATACCTTTTTGATTCGCCCGCGGTCTATGAAATCGCCTATATACTCGCTTCCCCACGAGGAAGATATGGTGTTATTGACGCCGGAGAGGGACAGCCCGAGCGCGCCCAGCCGCTCGTCGTCTATGTCGAGCTTGAACTGCGGCGTGTCTTCCTCTCCGTTTGCGCGGACTCCCATGACAGCCGGGTTCTTCGCGGCCATGGCAAGGAGCTTATTTCTGGCCTGCATAAGCTTATCGTGCCCAAGCCCCCCCCTGTCCTGAAGCTCGAAATCGAAGCCTGAGGCGTTCCCAAGCTCGCGAACCGCCGGAGGCGCGAAGGCGTATGCCACGGCGTCCCGTATTTTCGAGAACGCGGCCATCGCCTTCATCACAACCGCATTGACCTTCAGGTCGGGCCTTTGCCTTAGGCTCCAGTCCTTCAGCTTCACGAACGCAAGCCCCATGTTCTGGCCGCTCCCGGCGAAGCTGAAACCGGCGACGGTAAAGAGGCAGTCTACGGCGTCCTTCTGGTCCACGAGGTAATGGTGTTCCAGCTGCTTGAGCACCTTGAGCGTCCGCTGCTGGGTGGCGCCGACAGGAAGCTGAACCATGCTGTAAAGGAAGCCCTGGTCCTCGTCCGGCAGAAACGCCGTCGGCATCTTCAGGAAGACGAACGCCATGACCGCAACGAGCGCAAGGTATATGACCATGTAGCGCTTCGTCTTGCCGATAATCCTCCCGACGCTTGCCTGGTAGTTCCTGCTCGACCAGTTAAAAAGGCGGTTGAAGTAGCGGAAGAATCCGGAGAACCAGCCGCTCTCCGCCGCCATGTGTCCTTTCTTCACCGGCTTAAGAAATGTGACGCAGAGTGCGGGCGTAAGTATCATGGCTACCAGGACGGAGAGTATCATCGCGGAGACAATCGTCACGGAGAACTGGCGGTAGATGACGCCTGTCGAGCCGCCGAAGAAGGCCATCGGGACGAAGACGGCGGAGAGCACCAGCGCGATGCCGACGAGCGCGCCGGTTATCTGCCCCATGGATTTGCGCGTGGCCTCCTTCGGGGACAGTCCCTCTTCGGACATTATCCTTTCCACGTTTTCGACGACGACAATCGCGTCGTCCACCAGAAGCCCTATGGCCAGGACCATGGCGAACATCGTGAGCGTGTTAATCGAGAAGCCGCAGGCGGCCAGGACGGCGAACGTCCCAAGCAGGACGACCGGCACGGCAATCGTCGGGATAAGGGTCGCGCGGAAGTTCTGGAGGAAAAGGAACATGACCAGGAATACCAGCGCGATAGCCTCCAGGAGCGTCTTTATGACCTCCTCGATGGATATTTTCACAAACGGAGTCGTATCGTACGGGAAAACCGCCTTCGTTCCCGGCGGAAAATACTTAGACAGTTCGGCGACCTTC